>NZ_DATCTU010000015.1 GCF_036567765.1 Pseudobacteroides sp. | reverse complement strand
CACTAGTGTCCCATTAAAATCGGGACGTTATTAAAAATTAAACAAATTTGGCTCATTAAGCCTAAAACGTTCTTTGTCATTTTGAAATTTAGTTCTATCAAATAGGTCTCGAAGATGAGTTTTATCTGTTAAAGAAATACTCAGGATTTGCAAAACCTCATATGTACTTCTGTCAAGTTGCATGTCTTTTTGGACGATTGCCACCAAGCAGTAAGTGCACATCGCAGCGTAGATCTGAATCCGAACAGCATTTTCAGTAGTTCCCCAGAATTTCTTGATTTTTAGATGTTGCTTTAGCCATTTGAAGAAAAGCTCGACTTGCCAGCGGTTCTTGTAAAGTTCAGCAACTTGAAGTGCAGAAATGTGCATGGCATTGGTTAAGAATACAAGCTCACGCTTTTGTTCCTCATCCCAATATCTAACCAATCTAAGATGAGCTGGATAATATTGCTTAGGATAAAATCCTGTCAATTCAATTATTACATCTGAAAGTACGTTCTTTGGCAATCTTCGTTTCCATTTGATTATGTAGTATTGAAGATTCTTCTTTGCCCTTAGAACAAAGAAAGCCCCTATTTGATGAATCTTATACAACATCTTGAAGTGATTATATGCACGGTCAAATATGTAATATGAGCCTGATTCATAAGGGATCTCTTTCATTGCGGTAGAGTCGTGAACAGAAGCTTCAGTGATATGGAAAAATGTTGGTATCTGAGTCTCCACATCATATAATGTATGTACTTTGATTCCTCCTTTATTCTTACGAAACTTCGCCCACCAGAATACGGAAAGGCACAAGTCAATCGTCGTTGAATCAAAAGCATAGACATTGCCTTCAAGCTTGAAGATGTCAGCAACCCGTTTCTGCCTGGCTTCGTTTACCAGGTAGTAAGCATACTCTTCAAAGATGTGATAGTCCCTGTCTTGATTGGCTCTGGCCAGAGATGATTTTGAAATATTCTTGCCCAAGCCCAAATGATAAGATTTGGAGTGGTGAGCATCAAGTGCGACAATCAAATCTCTAAGACTTTCACGATTTGACAATTGCCCGAACATCAGAGAAAGCAGTTGATTCCAACAGGTGAAATGTTTCACGTATTTGTCTCCATTGTACTTGCGAACGATGTAGTTAAACTTGTTCCTTTCAAGAAAGGATACTAATTGAGCGAAAACGTATTTATCCTTATGCATTTGCAAATATCTTTAAGATTGCAAAATGCAAATTGAAATCCGTTTAATCGAAAAACTGCTATAACTAACTAAATTTCAAACTTTTCAAAGAACTCTTTTAGATTTTAATGGGACAGTAATGTAGCAGAATTTAATGTAATTGGAAGGATTTAGATAATCCCGATATTTTTCATAATCTGAAGGAAAAGATAACAAGATAAAGGTCGTTTTTATTCAAAAAACGCTTTGCTTTTTTGAATAAGCAAAGCGTTTAGCTAATGAAATATCAGGTTAATAAATAGCTCATAAAATCTCTTTTCATTCCTTCTTCCATGCTTTTCAACAGGCTAAATTAGCCACATAAAATATTTAAACAATTTTTCAAACTAAATTGTATAAAATTATGAATTTCAATGGTTTAAAATTGAACTTCAAAGGCGAACTGCAACTTGACGGTACTTTTAAAAAAATATATGCCACCGATGCTTCAGCATACAGGCAATACCCGGTTATGGTGGCTTTCCCGGCTTGTAATGAGGATATCTCTAAGCTCATTCAATATGCCACTGCCAATAAATTGACCCTTGTGCCCCGTGGTGCTGGTACATCTCTTGCCGGACAGGTGGTTGCCGAGGCTAATGGTGTTGTTGTTGACATTTCAAGGCACTTGAACAATATCACAGAGGTCAATGTGCAGGAAAAATGGGCATGGGTACAACCGGGAGTAGTGCTTGATGAGCTTAATCTGGCTATGCAAGCCCATGGGCTTTTCTTTGGCCCTGAGACATCAACTTCCAACAGGTGTACCATTGGCGGCATGATGGGCAATAATGCCTGCGGCGCACATTCGTTGCTTTATGGCTCTACGCGCGACCATCTGTTGGAGATGAAAGGTTTTCTTTCGGATG
>NZ_DATCTU010000014.1 GCF_036567765.1 Pseudobacteroides sp. | reverse complement strand
TTGACAATATTTTGGTTTATTTCTGGCTAGGTAGAGTCAGAATTTTATATAAGACACTATTTATTTAAAGGGAGAACTATTAAAAATTATAGGAGAACAAATATGCAAAACAGATATGTTGCTGATGTTGGAGATTATGGCAAATATGCTCTGCTAAGAAATGTCGCAAAAACTGGTATGTTATTGGGAGTGAATTGGTATTCAACACCTGACGAAAAGCATAACTCAGACGGAAAGCACACATCTTACCTATATAAGGCTATGTATCAAGACTACGATAACGAACTTTATTACATTCTAAAAGATATGATCGATAATAATAATAGAAATGTAAGTAGTGTGCAGAATTCTAAAATTTTACCAAGAAATACTGTTTTTTATGATAGAGTACTAGATTTATCCAAAGAACCAGACTTCATAAAACGTCGTATGCTTAGACAGTCTTGGCATAACGAAGCATTAAGATTACTGAAAGATTGTAGTATTGTTTTTTATAACCATAGAGAACGTAAGAAAGAGAAAGAATATCTGGATAAATTTAGAAATCTGCATGATGATTTTATGGGCTGTAAGTGGTTGGGACTAAAATTCATTAGAGGAACAATTAGAGATTATATTTTTATCCTTCAGCCCAATCATTTTTATGAAGTAAAGAAACAGTGTGAAATACTGCTTAAATCAGCGTGGAAAGACAACTTTTCAATGCTCGATTTATGAGTGATTCTACTTCTAATTAGCCATATAATATGAAATAATGATTATTGGTATTTATACCCTTACTTGAAGGAGTTAAAAGTATGACCAAAGGTCAATTTAAAGAAGCTTTCAGGCGAGGACTTGGAAGTGCATATTTAGAGTTGAAAAATAGCAAATGTCCTGAAGAATATAAGGACATTGTTTTATGGTGCTGTCTTCATAATACTTGTTATGATATGCAATGCGAGGGCAGTAGAGGTACTTATCTATATAATGCTATTAGTCTCTATGAAGATAAAAGTTTTTTTGAAGATGCCATTATTAAAAATTTTGAAAAAAAGAAATTGGATACATGGTTGTTTGACCAACTTTGTGATCTTTTATATCAATTTGCCAATGATGGTAGTAAACATGCAAGAGAAGCATTGTATAAAAAATATGATGTGCTTTTTACATTACTTTCTAGAAAGCGTAAAATAGGTTCAATCTGTTCAGAGCGAGATAACTTTGAATGGCTCTGTGTTTGGTTAACATCACTTGACGGATTTCGAGCATTTAAGAGAATTGTTGAACAAATAGGCAAATTTTATATAAATACAACCAATCCGAATATAATTTTTATGGATTGGTTCTATTCCAACGCAAAAAATAAATTTGGTAAAAAACGTGTTGATAATTACATGCATAAAAATGCGGCAAAAAGCAAATCGGTTGCAGCTTTTCTTAACGAAATAGAAAGCTTTGGTTCCGAAAAGCCACAAGTAATTACTCAGCCATCTCTTAAGGAACTACTCGAAGCTTGTTATGAACCGTCAGTGTATCATGGTCGAGGAGTTGCGATCCGTTTTTCAAGAACTGCTTCATTAGAAGAATTGTCTGAGCTAGCAAAGATTGCAGTAACCGAAACTAATCCTGAAATAAAACTGAAATTATTATGGGCTTTTCGCAAAAAACCATTCCCATTGGATGAAAGTTATGTTTTTGAACTTGCCAAAAGCGATAATGAATCTATTCGTGATGTTGCATTTGATATGATGAGTCAGTTATCTTCTGATAGGATTCATGATTATGCTACATTTCTCATTAAAGGAAGGAAAGAAGTTGCAAACTCTTTGAGTCTCTTATGTCGATGTTATCAACCTGGAGATGAATCTCTGTTAGTTGACGGTGTTAAGGGGCTTCCTGTTTCATATAATAATGGATTATGGCATGGTGTGTATATGGATATAGAAGATTTACTTAAAGAGAGTTCCTGTAGGTTTGAACTAAGCATGTTCATGCATATGTATAAGCAAACTCTGTGCTCCTCATGTCGCTCAAGTCTTGTTCAGACTATGTATAAACGCAAAATTCTTCCCGTTGAAGTACTAGAGGAGTGCCTTTATGACAGCTATGATGACACAAGAAAGTTTGCTGCAAAAAAGTTAAGATAAAAGATAAATTGAAGAGTTGTGTTCAAAACTTCCTATTACCCATATGACAAGGAGCCGCAAATTGGCTTCTTTTGTTTTGCCCGAAAATAATGTGATTGTTAATCAAATAAGGTATTAAAGGAGGAATTTTGTGAAAGAGGCCGATAACAACCCCAAGACTCAAAAAAGGTCAGTGGTTTTCCCAATTGAAACTTTGGAACAGATTGATAAGCTGGCAATAAAAAAGAATGTTTATGCATC
>NZ_DATCTU010000013.1 GCF_036567765.1 Pseudobacteroides sp. | reverse complement strand
AACAGGAATTGCTTTTAGAGCCCGAAAAGATTTATAATCTAAATATAGAAGATTACCATACATATTATGTATCTGAGATGTCTGTGTTGGTGCATAATATTGGATGCCCGAAGATATCTGACATGATAAATGATGTAGCTGCATTAGGGAAAATGACAGTAGCAGAGCTGACGGATTTGGCGAGCCTCCTAAAAGCACAGAATTATTCAAGAGTTATGTTGAGGGAATTGTTAGATGGTATAAAAGCGGGAACATATACACTTGAGAATGTTACCGATATCAGCAGGATAAGATATAAAATATCTATGCCAAGTACCGGAACAGTAGTATTTTTAGATAAATATGGCAAGATTGCGAAGTTTGAATATATCGTTGGCTCTGGAGGAGTGAGAGGCTCGGGATATTCCAGAGCAATCGTGCCAAAGGGGACAGAAAAAGGACATATAAAGTCTGTTTTTGAAGGTGCTATGGATAATTGTATAGAAGACAGTCCATTCAATATAATTGCTCAGATGCCTGCTGTAAATGACCCTCGTATGAAAGCATTTGAAGCTTTTAGAAAGAGTAGTTGTGGTGGGATGAAAGTTACAGTTGATATTTTGGGAGATGGTTATGTACAAGTTAAGATACCAGGAAAAAAATAGATGTTATTTATAATCCATTATCTAATATTGCGGATCGTTGGGATGCTGATTGGTTCTTACAAGGAGGTATTTGGGATTAATGTACACTCTAAAAAGGAAGGTGTTTTTATGAATGAATTATATTTAATGAAAGTTGGGAATTTATATGGATTTATTAACAATACAGGACAATTTATAATTGAACCTATGTATTGTGATGCAAGACAATTTAGTGAAGAGTTAGCATATGTAAAGACTACGGATGGTAAAGATGGATACATTAACTATAAAAATGATATGATTATATCAATTGATGCAGATTATTATGGACAATTTAGTAATGGTCTCGCACATGTGAAGATAAATAAAGAAAGTTTCTATATTGATAAATCTGGAAATTTCAGCATCAAACCAAAATCAGTTGGGGTAACTGGATTTAACCAGTCAGGTACGGCAGTGGTAAGAACAGAAGGAAAGTGGGGAATTATAGACAAACTAGGGTATTATGTGATTCCTCCTATATATCAAGCGTTGTCGAACTTTTCAGAAGGATTGGTAGCAGCTAGGAAAGACGATAAGGAAGGATATATTGACGTAAATGGAGAAATGGTAATCGATTTTAAATTTATTAAAGCTGTAAGTTTTTCTGAAGGTCTTGCAGTGGCTTCTTTGGATGGTAATAATTATGGATACATTAATGAGCGTGGGGAGTTTATTATAGAACCCCAATTTTACCAGGCTTTCGATTTTAAGGAAGGGTTTGCGAGATTTAGGGATAGCAAGAGTAAGTATGGCTTCATAGATAAGTCAGGAAAGGTAGTAATTAAGAACAAGTATCAGTATGTAGGTGATTTTAGTGAAGGATTAGCAGTTATACAAGTTAAGGATAAACAAGGATATATTGATACTAGTGGAAAAGTAATAGTTAAGCCGGTTTTTGAACCAGCGAGTGAATTTAAAAATGGACTTGCACAAGTTAATTATGGAGGAGAATGGGGCTATATAAACAAGAAGGGTGAGTTTGTATATAAGCCAAAAGGTTTTGACTTATGGTAAGATCTATACCTAAATAATGTTTTGTTATTCAATTAAACCACATGTTGAATTTATGTCTACATGTGGTTTGTGATTGAATACAAGGAAAGAAGATAGGGAGCTATGGAGATGTCATACTTTCTTATGAAAAAAGACAACTTATATGGATTTATTAATGAGGATGGTAAGTTTGTAATCGAACCTACCTATAAAATAGCAAGAGATTTTAGTGATGGTTTGGCATCAGTAAAAACCATTGATGGAATAAAAGGTTTTATTGATTATGACAATAATTTGGTATTAACTATGGATTATGGCTATGTTTCAGATTTTAGCAATGGATTTGCAGTCTTTAGGTATGAAGGTAAAGAAGGGCTTGTTAATAAAAATGGAGAAGTTGTTATAAAACCTAAATTTGATAGGGTTGGTAATGTTGATACCCATGGGTATTTATTAGTTGAAATAGAAGGGAAAAGATATATTATTGATAAAAACGGAAATTTTGTGAATAAAGGAGGGTTTAATCTATTTTCGCATTTCAATGAAGGTCTTGCACTTGTAAGTAAAGACGGAAAAGATGGTTTTATTAATGAAAAAGGTGAACTTGTTATTGATTGTAAGTATAAAAATTGCTGGACATTTTCAGAGGGCTTAGCTTTGATATCTTCAGATGATGAAAAATATGGATATATCAATACAAAAGGGGATATCGTAATCGAACCGCAATTTTATCAAGCTTTTGATTTTAAGGAAGGGTTTGCAAGATTTAGGGATAGCAAGAGTAAGTATGGCTTCATAGATACGACTGGAAAGGTAGTAATTAAGAACAAGTATCAGTATGTAGGTGATTTTAGTGAAGGATTAGCAGTAATACAAGTTAAGGATAAACAAGGATATATTGATACAAGTGGAAAAGTAATAGTTAAGCCGGTTTTTGAACCAGCGAGTGAATTTAAAAATGGACTTGCACGAGTTAATTATGGAGGAGAATGGGGCTATATAAACAAAGAAGGTGAGTTTGTATATAAGCCAAAAGGTTTTGATTTATGGTAGGATATATACCTAAATAATGTTTTGTTATACAATTAAACCACATGTTGAATTTATGTCTACATGTGGTTTGTATTTGAATACAAGTAAAGGATATGAAAAGTATGGAGAAGGCATATTTTGTTATGAAGATAGGAAGCCTGTATGGATATATAAATGCTGATGGAAAGTTTTTAATTGAACCACAGTATAAAAGAGCGGATGACTTTAGTGATGAAGTTGCCTTTGTAAAAACAACTGATGATAAATATGGA
>NZ_DATCTU010000012.1 GCF_036567765.1 Pseudobacteroides sp. | reverse complement strand
GTTGCAAATCTGGAAAACTCAAGCCTATTTTTGTAAAAGTTTAAGACTGGTTTAAACTCCAGTTTTGATTGCTGTAAAAAAGTTTTTATAAGTGCGGTTTATAATGAGAGGTTCCTGTATGATAGCCTGACAAGGCGTCAGATGCCTGTCCCTCATTGTCCAAACCCCAGAGCCATTCTTCGAGGGATGGGAGGCTGACTACTCATATAGGTGAGGCTCGTTGTAAACTGGATTCTTGCAAAAAATTTTCCCGCCTGAAAAACTGGAAATTTTCAAATATTAAGATAACAAAAGATTCATTTAGAAATTGTCCAAACTTAAGGGGTTAATCCGGATTCACTTTACGTTCTCCATAGCTTTCTTACCCTAGCGGTTCTCCCAGTTTTAGGCTGCTCGGAGTTCCACATTGTCTTGTGAGCTTTCTAACCCAGACGTTACTATCCACGCTAGTCACAATAGGGTTATCCCGAATGGATGGGATAGCCTTTCAGCAATATATTATGCGACTTCTTGTCGCACTTGCACACCTCTGTCTGAGTGATGTATTAATCCTTTAGATGGCTTATGCCTCATTACTGCATTATTTAGAGCTCTTATGCATAGTTCAGTTTTCATATTGCTATCTGTAGCCCACCCTACTATCTCCTTTGTAAATATATCTTTTACAGTAGCTAAATAAAGCCATCCTTCATCAGTACCAATATATGAAATATCTGTTACCCATACTGCACCTGGTTTATCTACGTTGAAATTTTGATTTAAAATATTTTCTGCTACAGGTAGTTTATGATTAGAGTTTGTTGTTGCTTTATATTTGCGTTTTCTTTTGGAATACAGCATATACTCACGTTGAATACTATGAAGCCTTTTACGGCTACACTTTGGAAAGCTCTCTCGAACATCCATTAGCATTTTATCAAGTCCACACATACCTTTAGTTTCATTGTAGCTTTTTAAGGCAACATCAATAATACCTTGAGTTTCTATTTTCCTTTTACTCACAGGCCTTTTAAGCCAATCGTAGTATCCACTCCGTGATATTTTATTTAATTCGCACATCTTCTCAACAGGAAACACGGAGCTGTATTTCCTTATGAACTTATAAACTATTTCCGGTTGTCTTGAACGAAGATGTCGACTGATTTTTTTAATATATCTACAGTTTGCTGTAAATCCGTGGTTTTCTTTTTCTCTTCTCTCAGCTGAGCTTCAAGTTCAGCTATACGATTGTTTTCTGGAATCTTTTTTTCATCCTCAGCTTTTAACCAGTTGCGTATTGTTTGATCATTTACTCCAAAATCATTAGCTACCTTAGTAATTGACTGTTTTTCTTCCCGGATCAGCCTAATAATATCTGCTTTAGATTCATTGTTATGTTGATTACTTTGATTTGACACACTTATCCCTCCATAGGTTTATTTTACCCTAACTCACGTGTGTCCAGCAACTCGGGTATATAGCAGTCGGATATTTTAGTTAGTTGCTCGGAAAAGGAGTACAATATGTTAAATGAGATAATGAGATAAGTTATAACAATACACCTAAAGCATTGTATAGAATCGTTTATAAATGGAATAGCCTTAATAAAAATACAGGAAAAATGGTTAAAGTTATTAAGGCCAATTGATTATGGAACAATGATTTTGTGCTAAATATATGAACTTGTTTAGCCCTAAGGTACTATCCACAGGAGTTTTATAACAAGGAAAGTCTTAATAATTGTTCACCATATAATGATTATTAAGTGATTGTGACCAGGTCTCAAAAAATGTATGCTTTTGGGGATGTTAATGGACTCAGTTATTAACTGTACGAAATTAAAGTCGTATAATAAAAGTTTAAAATTTTTAAAAATAATTTTTTAAAAGTGTTGACATAGTATAAAAAACATGTTAATCTATCAAAGTTGCTTCTAACGAAGCGTTGGACTTTGAAAAGTAAACAGTGTAAAAAGACGAAAGAAACTCGTTAATTTTAAGATGAAGCTTTAAAGATTCATCAAATTTGAGTAACTTGCGAACTTTAAAAAAGTCAGTAAGTAGAAAATGATTTAAGATTTACTAAGCGTTTTTCGCGGATAATGGCGGTTTAGCCATTATGTAAGCGAAAACATACGATAAGTTAATCTTAAACATTGAAACATTAAATGAGCTAATTAAATTTTCAAATATTAATTTGAGAGTTTGATCCTGGCTCAGGACGAACGCTGGCGGCGTGCCTAACACATGCAAGTCGAGCGGAGATATATAGCAATATATATCTTAGCGGCGGACGGGTGAGTAACGCGTGGGTA
>NZ_DATCTU010000011.1 GCF_036567765.1 Pseudobacteroides sp. | reverse complement strand
CAAGACTCCTGAGATGTTTACAGCAGCGGCCGCAAATTTTTGAATCTCCATTACGCTACGCTCCATTCCAATTCAAAAATTTGCGTAACACAGAAAATTCAAGCATTTGTACAAAAATAGAAGGTTTCTCTATGTTTTAAGTGTCTACTTACTTGGAACAGGGTCAAACCATTCGCATCAAAATTGATTTGCATTTATGCTTACATTATATAAATGCTTTAGTGTGGAATTGAGTATTAATTTAGTTACCCTATCTCCTTTAATAAAATTTTTCAAAGAACTTTTTGTGAGTTGATATAGCATATGAATCCATCATTCCTGCAATATAGTCTGCAATTAACCTGGTTTGGAGGTGGCTTTCGTCCTGGTTTATATCATACCTGTTCATAATATCTTTAGCTCTATATTCCGGAGGTAAATACATGGGGTGCTCTAAGTACAATTTGAATAGATCCTTTATTATTTTTCCACCCATTTGTTCATAAAAATACACTTCATCATTATGGTTAATGCATTGAAAAGTAAGCTTTTTCAAGCCGCTGGAAAGTTCGGCATAGGTTGAAAAGCCTATTTCTTTATCCCAGGTGGTATTTGTTACTGATTTTTTTCGGCTGCAGGGTTTAACCAAGTCAATATCATGCATTAATGTATATATTACTGAAGAAACAAGCTCTTTACGGAACAATTTTGAATACTCGGATGACTCGCTTTTTTTCAGCCCTTTAGAAGCGTTGGTCCTGCAGTTATTTACTATTTCCTTAAACATATTGAATGATTCGCTGTTTCCATATTCAACTTCATAATCATGCAGTATTTCATCAATAGTAAATAATTTTTGTCGCAGTCCATCCTCCAAGTCATGGGC
The DNA here is from genome assembly GCF_036567765.1 of Pseudobacteroides sp. NCBI lineage: Bacteria > Bacillati > Bacillota > Clostridia > Eubacteriales > Oscillospiraceae > Pseudobacteroides > Pseudobacteroides sp. The sequence continues at coordinate 60,762 of NZ_DATCTU010000011.1, read as the reverse complement.
TGCATATGCTATTTCATCAGCTATATCAACGATTTGAACATCAAGGGTTCTGATTTTAACCTGGTGTTCATCTATAAAATTTTTTAACAAATAATAATCATCTTCATAAACGAATTTCTGCCTGTTAAACTTATCATCTCCTGCATGGATGCTAGTGTCAAAGCGATTAAAGTACTTTGTAACACTTAATAACGTTCTGAACGTCAGGTTTAAGCCTCTGAAATCCGGTCGTTTCTTTTCTACTGTTGTTAATATTCTGAGAGTTTGTGCATTACCTTCAAAGCCTCCGATATCACTGCAGGCTTTATTAAGTACTCTTTCTCCATAATGACCAAAGGGGGGGTTTCCCAAATCATGTGATAATGCACCTGCTTCTACTACATAGGTGTCTACAGTTGAATACCCTATGCGGGCAGCTATGGAACGGGCAATTTGTGCTACCTCCAGGCTATGAGTTAAGCGGTTGCGGAAGAATTGATCATTTTTTATGCCTAAAAGCTGCATTTTCCCCTGCAATCTTCTAAAGGAAGAGGAATACATGATTCTTGTATAATCTCTCTGAAAATCTCCATCAGTACGGTCACGAGAATCTTCATCATATACTCTCCAGCCAAGTGGCTCATATTGCAGCGGACTAAGATAAGTCATTTTCAATTTATTTATGGTATCTATATTTTTCTTAGGCATATTTTTCTCCCTCATAATATTTAGTTTAAAAGTGATAAATTCCTTACATTTGTCTGTCGCAAATCCCGTTGGACCATTGGTTAATATCTGGGAAATTGAGACGTATGCTACAACATAATTTCTAACGACAACACCTAAGATTATTAGCACTTTTAATATAGTAAAATCAGATAAATGACTATAATATGGAGATTACTATCTATAATAGTAAAAGCACTATAATTTTACCTCATTTGTCAGGAGGTTTCAATTATTTGTATAAGTAAACATTTAAATTATCAAGATACAAAGCAAAGTAAATTGAAAATGTATAGCATGTACTTGCAACAAAAACAAATAATAGAAACCGCATAATTTTCAATTAAACGTGCATTATAAAATGTACATAGATTAAGGTGATTAATTGCTTTAGTCTACTCATCATTTATAATATGAAATGGGGTTGTACCGGTGATAATTACAGGAATAATTGAAAGCGGAATTGAAAGTACCACAATGAACCTCATAAGTAAGATATTAAATAAATCTGAAAAAAAAATCAGCATAATAGCTTCAGGAAACCTGATTGGGTTAGACTACAGAAAAGTTCCTGAATATATAAGGGAATTAAAAAAAAACGGCGTTGAGATACTAATGATCGGCATTAAATTGGACGATTTAATACACGAAGTTTTCTCAGGTTTTAATTTTGATGTAATAATTTTTGTCAATAAAGCCGATGAAATAAATGAGGATGATAATGGCAATAAAAATAACTTGATAGAAAAGCTTTTTTTATTAACTGATGATAAGGCTACTGTTATTCTAAATGCGGATGACCATGAAAGGATTTCCCTCCTGCAGGGAAAACGTTATTCGGTTCTTACCTATGGATTTAACTCAAAAGCCAGTGTTACAGCTTCAAGTATTGGAGAAGGTATATACAGGGAAAATTTTATATGCTGCCTGCAAAGAACCTTGGTCACAAAAGATGGCAATGTTGTTGAGCCTCAAGAGTTTGAAATAGACGTTAATTTAAACTCGATAGATCCATATTCTGTTATGGCTGCTGCTGCATTTGCCGTTTTTTCAGGAGCAATTTTAAGTCCATACCCAAAGAGCAATATGACATATCATAATGTTGTCAAGCAACAAAACACTGCAGATTAATCTAATTACAACTCTATAGTCATAATTAATTTTAAAGATAAATTATGAAATTCAGGCATATTTGTGCGGCAGAAAAAAGAAATTTCAGGGATTTTCAAGATGTAAAATATATAATATAATATATACCTGGTATTACCTTTTATAACAACAATAATTAATTGTACTTTTAAAAATGAAATTTCTTTTATAGTATGTAAATATTATTTAGAGCTTAAAGGAAAATAATATACTTCTAAATTTTGCTCCTGGCGAATAGATATACACTAGATAAAATATAAAGATGTACGGTGGATTAGAGAGGAGAGTGGGCGACGGATGGTCGGAAACATCATTGAGAACAACATGGTGACCATATCCGGTACGATTGTTACGAATTTAGAGTTCAGTCATGAAGTGTATGGTGAGGGTTTTTATTATTTTATGCTGGACGTTCCCAGGCTTAGTGAAAGCTATGACAGAATCCCTGTTACTGTTTCTGAACGGCTGACTTCCAAACAGAAATTGGAGATAGGCAAAGTAGTGGAAATCGAAGGACAGTTCCGATCCTATAACAGTTATAATAACGAAGGAAACAGATTGGTTTTAACTGTTTTCGCCAGGGAAATCATATTTCTCGAAGATGAAAAGAGAATAAAGAATCCAAATCAGATTTTTTTGAACGGGTATATATGTAAAAAACCTATTTACAGAATGACACCATTTGGACGGGAAATTACAGATATTTTGCTTGCTGTAAATAGGCACTACAATAAATCCGATTATATCCCCTGCATAACTTGGGGGAGAAATGCGAGGTTTTCAGAAAGTCTGACAATTGGGGACAACATCAAGGTTTGGGGAAGAATTCAAAGCAGAAGCTACCAAAAGAAGCAGGAATCTGGTGATGCACTGACTAAGGTTGCTTATGAAATTTCTGTTTCAAAAATGGAGGTTTGTAAGGATAAAGATGATGAATCTGCTGACAGCGGTGAAGTAAATGATAATACAGATACACAAGATGAGAACGGTTATAATGATTAATAATTTGGTAGTACATAATAAAACCAGTTGTTATTGATTTAGTCAAGACAAATAACAATTTTGGGAAAAATAATTAAGTGTATTAAAAAAATTACCTGAGTTAGCGGGTAATTTTTTTAATGTTTAGCGACAACAATCTATGTTGCAAATCCCTTTGGGATTTTGGTCATGCTCAGGAAATTATGATATTATAATAAGAGTCGATTTTACTTATGAAAAGAGGAATTTTGATGAACCGTATTGCTTTTGTTATATTAAGTGATTCATCAAGAGATTTTGATAAAGAGTATACATATCTTGTGCCTGATAGCCTTATGGGAGAGGTGTTTGCCGGAAGCAGAGTAATTGTTCCGTTCGGGGCTTCCAATAGGAACGCAGAAGGCTTTGTTATGGCTGTTCGGGATGCTGAGGAACTGGATATCTCATATAAGCTAAAGTATATTAAAAAGGTATTGGATGATATAAAGTGGTTGGATGAGTGGTCCATTAACTTGAGCAGATGGATGAGAAAAAGATACGTATGTACTTTCCATGATGCTTTAAAATGCATGCTCCCGCCTGGAGTAGGAGTAAAGAGCGTGAAAGCAGTTGTTCTTGAAAAGAATATAGAGCATAAAAATCAAACTATTCAGGAAATAATTGACTTTATTGCTGAAAACGGCGGTGAATGTGGCTTGGATGAACTGTCTGCCCATATTAACAAGACTACCTTCAGTAAATACATTAGTCAGATGGAAAAAGAAGGTTTCATAGCAATAAAAGAAGAGTTTATTAATAAAGCCAGGGAAAAGAAGATAAGGGTAGCCTGCTTGGCATTACCTCCCAAGGATATTGATGAAGCTATAAACGGAAATAAGATAAAAAATATTCAGCAGATCAGGGTTTTGGAAATATTGAAAGAGGCAGGGTGTCTTTCAATTGCGGACATAACAAAATTTTCAGGTGCTACATCGAGTTCTATAAATACATTAAAAAAACATGGGTATATATATTATAAAGAGATTGAAGTAAGTAGAGATCCTTATGTAGGAAGATATTATGCAAGGACAGAGGCCTTCCAGCCCACTAAGGAGCAGGCTTTAGTATTGAAGGATGCTTTAGACAAAATCCAGAGAAGGGAATTTTACGAGGTGTTGCTTCATGGCGTCACAGGAAGCGGAAAGACGGAGGTTTATTTACAGCTGATTAAAGCTTGCTTTGATAGAGGAATGAGTTCAATTGTGCTTGTTCCTGAGATTTCTCTTACGCCACAGATGGTTGAGCGGTTTAAAAGCAGGTTCGGGGACGAGGTAGCAGTTCTTCACAGCAGGCTTTCTGCGGGGCAGAGGTATGATCAGTGGAGACTTATTAGGGATGGTAAAAAAAGGGTGGTTGTTGGAGCCAGATCAGCGGTTTTTGCTCCCCTAAAAAATTTGGGTATAATAATACTCGATGAAGAGCATGAGAGTTCCTACAAATCGGAAACTACGCCAAAGTACCAGGCAAGAGATATAGCGAGGCAAAGATGTGTTATGAGCAATGCATTATTGCTTTACGGTTCAGCTACACCCGCTGTTGAGACATATTTTAGGGCTGTAAATGGAGAAATAGGCCTTTATAAAATGCTGGAGCGGCCCAACAATGCAGTTCTTCCCAAGGTAGAAATAATTGATATGAGAAACGAGCTAAATGAAGGCAACAGGTCTATGTTCAGCAATAGGCTTTCACAGGAAATTAAAAAGAACATAGAACTTGGCCAGCAGACAATACTATTTTTGAATAGGAGAGGACATTCTTCATTTGTTATTTGCAGGAGCTGCGGCTTTACGATGAAATGTCCAAATTGCAGCATTAACCTGACATACCATGCCAATAATGAAAGGCTTATATGCCATTACTGCGGCTTTACAGTGAAAAACCCTGCAATATGTCCTAAGTGCAACAGCAAAAACATCAGGCACTTTGGAACAGGTACACAGAAAATAGAGGAAGAAGCCAGAAAAGTTTTTAATGAGAGTTCCGTTATAAGGATGGATATGGATACAACGTCGGCTAAAGACTCCCACGAAAAAATACTTACCGACTTCAAAGAAAAAAACATAAATATAATGATAGGAACCCAAATGATAGCTAAAGGACATGACTTTCCAAATGTTACACTGGTTGGAGTCCTGGCGGCAGACAGCATGCTGAATTTAGGTGATTTCAGGGCATCCGAGAAGACCTTTCAGCTAATTACACAGGTAGCAGGCCGTGCAGGACGTGGTCAGCTTCTAGGAAGGGTTATAATACAGTCGTACAACACAGAAGATTTTAGTATATTGACTGCCTGCAAGCATGATTATATAGGGTTTTACAAGCATGAAATAATGATTAGGGAGAAGCTGGGGTATCCGCCGTTTACAAACATAGGTGTTGTTATTATAAGCGGACCTGATGATAAAGCGGCATCCTCAAGTGCAAAAGAGGCAGGGGATGCAATAACTGGGCAAATGGACAGTGTGGGCTGTAAGCCTGAAATATATGGTCCCATGAGGGCACCTTTAGCATATATAAAAAATAAATACAGATGGAGAATTATTATAAAGTGCAATGAAATAGATAAAATTATTGATGGATTTACCAAATTGAGAGACATATACTACAAAAAATTTGAAAAATCCTGTGTAGAAATGAGTATGGATATAAATCCGTTTAATATGTTATAATTTAAAAATGTGAAATTTATATAAAACAATGAAATCAAATTAATTTTGTAATTAAACCTTTTGGAGGAGATCTTATATGGCAATAAGAATTATTAGGGAAGATGGAGATGAAGTTTTAAGGAAGAAGGCAAGAGTAGTAGATGAAATTGACGATAGAATTGCAGAACTTGTAAAAGATATGGCAGAAACTATGTATGATGCTGATGGCGTCGGCCTTGCGGCACCACAAGTAGGAATCTTAAAGAGAATTGTTGTCATTGATGTAGGCGAAGGACTCCTTGAATTGATAAATCCTAAAATTGTAATGGAAAGCGGCGGAGAAACAGATATTGAAGGGTGCTTAAGTGTTCCTGATGTGGTAGGTGAGGTAGTAAGACCCACAAAGGTAACTGTTGAGGCAAAAAACCTGAAAGGTCAGGATATTGTAGTTGAGGGTGAAGGGCTTCTTGCAAGGGCCTTATGCCATGAAATAGATCATTTAAACGGTGTGTTGTTTACCGACAGAGCACAAAAAATCATAAATAAAAGTGATTTGAATAATGAAAGAAGACAGAATCCAAGAAAAATAGATTAGAGAGAAGAATTATTGCAAGAATATAGGAGTGAGAATATTGAAAATAGTCTTCATGGGAACTCCCGAGTTTGCAGTTCCAAGCATCAAAATGCTGGTTGAGAATAATTACAATGTAGTTGCTGCTGTTACACAGCCTGATAAACCTAAGGGCAGGGGCAATAAACTAACACCTCCGCCTGTTAAGGTATATGCACAGGAAAAAGGTATAACTGTGCTGCAGCCTGAAAAGATAAGGACGGGTGAATTTTATAGGCAATTAGAGGCGTTAAATCCGGATTTATTTGTGACTGTAGCATATGGCAGAATTCTGCCCCAGGACATACTTGAGCTTCCGCCATTGGGATGCATAAATGTGCACGGCTCACTGCTTCCTAAATACAGGGGAGCTGCACCGATTCAGTGGTCTGTCATAAATGGGGAGAAGGTAACAGGTATTACTACAATGTTTACCGATATAGGAATGGATACAGGAGACATGCTTCTAAAGCAGGAGGTAGAAATACCTGCACATATGACAGCCGGAGAACTTCACGATTGTCTGTCCATAGTAGGTGCACAGGTGCTGGGTCAAACGCTTGAATGCCTTAAGGCTGGGGCCCTTAAAAGGGAAAAACAGCCGGAAGAGGAAGCCACATATGCACCTATGATGACAAAAGAGACAGGGCTTATCGACTGGACTAAAAGTGCGTGGGAAATACACAATCTGGTAAGGGGGACAAATCCTTGGCCAGGAGCTTATTCGGAGTACTTAGGAGCCAAGCTTAAGGTCTGGAAGACCATGCCTGTGGAAGGAAGTAATGAAGGGCATAAACCGGGTACAATAATAAAAGTTGGTAAGAGTGGTCTGATAGTTGCGTGTGGTGAAGGAATCATTAATGTTCTCGAGATACAGCTAGAGTCAGCCAGAAGAATGACTGTTGAGGAATATCTGTGCGGGCATAGAATAAATGAAGGTGAAGTAATTGGATAAATATTTAAAGAAATTTATACTTTTTTCTATAGCGGTTGTAACTGCATTTTGCCTTATAATTATGGGCATGGCTCTTATTTACCGCAATTTTACTATTTCCAATTATAATTTCATAATACTTTTGGTAATGCTTGGTTTTGGAGCTGTAACTGCCTTATTGATTGTGTCAATTCCAATTATTTTTTCAACCTACAGGACTGGAAGAATAAGGCCTTCTATGGCTGTTTTTGCAAGAAAGAGCCTTAATATTCTATTTCCTCTTATTTCTCTGATGTTAAAACTTCTGAGGAATAATAAGGATGCAATTAGGAGATTTTATATAAATATCAACAATATATTAACGGAGTCAGAAGGTGCAAAGTTTAAGCCCCAGGAGGTGCTTCTGGTTTTGCCCCATTGTCTTCAGAATTTTGAATGCTCCATAAAAATAACTGCTGACATAGGAAACTGTAAAAACTGCGGGTTATGCACAATCGGAGACATAAAAAATATGGCTTATGATATGGGGATAAAGGTAATGGTAGTGACTGGTGGTACAGCTGCAAGAAATATCATTTTACAAGAGAGGCCTAAAGTTGTAATAGCGGTTGCTTGTGAAAGAGACCTTATAAGTGGTATATTTGATGTGAGAAACTTGTGTGTAATAGGTGTAACAAACGAAAGGCCTAACGGCCCATGCAAAGACACCTTTGTTCAAGTTGAAACCCTAAGGAAAAAGATAAACAGCATAATTTTATGATGTAATATTACATAACCTTATTGCCAACAATATATTACAAATTTACAAAAAAGTGAGACAGTTATATGGCTATTGATTTACCAAGAGAAATTGCATTAAAGACAATTTACGACATAAATGAAAAGGGTGCGTATTCTAATATAGCATTAAGCAAACAGCTTGAAAGTAACACGCTTAAAGATGTGGACAGAGCATTTGTTACAGATTTGGTATATGGCACAATAAAATGGAAGCTCACCATTGACTACATAATAAGTAATTTTTCCAGTACCAAGCTAAAGAAGATATCACCCTGGATACTGAATGTACTGAGACTTGGTGTGTACCAGATACTTTATATGGACAGGATTCCCGAGTCTGCAGCTTGCAATGAAAGCGTCAAGCTGTCTAAAAAGTATGGACATGCCGCATCAAGCGGGTTCGTTAATGGCATATTAAGGAATATTGCCAGAAAAAAGAATAGCATATCCTATCCCGACAAACAGAAAGACCCTGTTCTTTATTTGTCTGTTAAATACTCCCATCCTGATTGGCTGGTAAACGAATGGATAAATAACTTTGGTGTAGAGTTTACTGAGAGTTTGCTGATAAGCAACAATGAGGTTCCTGATTTTACCATAAGAGTAAATACACTCAAGACAACCAAAGAAGAACTGATTTCCAATTTTAGAGAGAGCGGTTTAGAAGCATCGGAAGGCCGGGCGGTGGATGAGGCCCTTGTTTTGAAAAATCCAGGATCTTTTTTAAAGCTGGATGTGTATAAAGCTGGACATTTTCAGGTACAGGACGAAAGCTCCATGCTGCCTTCCAAAATACTTGATCCAAAGCCGGGTGAGTTGGTTATAGATGTTTGCAGTGCTCCTGGGGGTAAGACGACGCATATGGCACAGCTAATGAATAATAAAGGAAGTATAATCGCAAGAGACATTCATGAACATAAAATCAGCCTTATAAATGAAGCTTCAGAGCGGCTTGGAATCAGCATTATTAAAGCACAAGTCTATGATGCTTTGATGGTGGATGAAAGCTTGGTGGAAAAGGCTGACAGGGTGCTGGTTGATGCACCGTGCACAGGTTATGGAATAATCAGGAAAAAACCTGATATAAAATGGTCCAGAACCATGTCAGATTTAAAGGAGATAACAGAACTGCAGCTTAAAATATTAAGTGCTGCATCTAAATATGTAAAGCCGGGCGGCTTTATTGTGTACAGTACCTGTACTATTGGAAAGGAAGAAAACAGGGATCTGGTAGAAAGATTCCTGACTAATAATAAAGAATTTGATTTCTGCGGATTTAATGAGCTATTGCCTGAGGTTTTAAGGGAATACTCGGGTAATGGATATATAGAAATATATCCTAATATAAACAAGATAGACGGATTTTTTATTGCAAAGATGAGAAAAAGAGGATAGTATGGAGAAAAAGCAAAACCTAATAGATTTAACAATTGAAGAGCTGGAAGAAGCACTTATTTCAATGGGACAGCCTAAGTACAGGGCAAAACAGATTTTTCAGTGGTCCCAAAAAGGTGTTTTGTCTATAGATGAAATGACAAACATTTCAAAGGATTTAAGGCAATTGCTTAAAGAAAACTTCAGATTTGACAGGCTTAAAATTCGTAACAGGCTGGTGTCAAATATTGACGGTACAATAAAATATGTTTTGGAGTATGCTGATGGAAATGTAATTGAAAGTGTTTTGATGAAGTACAAGCATGGTTATACGGCATGTATTTCTTCCCAGGCCGGGTGTAAAATGGGATGCAAATTTTGTGCATCAACAGGCATTGATTTTGGAAGAAACCTTACAGGCGGTGAAATGGTGGACCAGATTCACACTATAGAAAGGGACCAGGGTGTAAGGGTAGGTAATGTGGTTATTATGGGTATTGGAGAACCCCTTGATAACTATGACAATCTGATTAAGTTTTTAAGGCTTGTAAACCATAAGGATGGTCTCAATATTGGATTAAGACATATATCCGTATCTACCTGCGGCCTTGTGCCTCAAATCATCAATCTGGCTCATGAAAACCTTCCTGTTACACTTTCAATATCTCTGCATGCACCCAATAGTGAAATTAGAGAAAAAATAATGCCTGTAAATAAAGCATATTCTATTGACAAATTGATTGAAGCATGTAAGATATATACAGAGGTAACTGGTAGAAGGATAACATTTGAGTACGCAATGGTATCGGCTCTCAATGATTCGCCTGAAAATGCAAAAGAGCTTTCAAATAGGCTAAGAGGGATGTTATGCCATGTGAACCTAATACCGGTTAATTCGATTGAAGGTAATGAGTTTAAGAGAGCAAGGATGGATAAGATACAAAAATTTAAAAACGTTCTCGAAAAGCATGGGATCGAAACAACTGTAAGGCGAGAATTAGGAAGCGACATTAATGCAGCTTGCGGGCAACTGAGAAAAAGCATAACAGACGATTGAATTTATAGGGGAACAAAGATTACAGTCTATTTTTACAAATTGTCCATACTAAGGAGTGGTTTGGTGAGATTCGGGGTCAGATGTGATAAAGGAAAAGTCAGAGAAATTAATGAAGACAGCTATAATATATTAGCGAGCCTTCCAGGTATTCCTGTTACTTTTATAATTGCAGACGGAATGGGCGGACATAATTCCGGGGAGATTGCAAGTAAGACAGCTGTAGAATCAATAAGTAAAAATATATCTGAAAATCCTGATATCTTTAAAGAGGGAGAGGATGTCGAAAAAGCCATCAAATCTGTTATAGAAAAGGCTAATGTAGATGTCTTTAAAAAATCTCTTGAAAATGAAACGGATTCCGGTATGGGCACCACCCTTATAGCGGCAGTAGTTGTAAACAGAAGGCTGTATATAGGACATGTTGGAGACAGCAGAGTATACTTGATTCGAGATAATAAAATGGAAAAGCTTACTATAGATCACTCATATATTGAAGAATTAGTCAGAAATGGTACACTTACTAAAGAGGAAGCGGAAAAGCATCCCAATAAAAACCTCATTACAAGAGCTTTAGGTTGCGGAGAAGTGTTAGAAGTTGATACTTATACATATGATATACAAGAAAATGATGTAGTTTTGATGTGCACGGACGGTTTAACCAATATGTTAAATGAAGAGAGAATATTGGAAGTAGTAAATAATTATGATGATTTAGATCTTGCCTGCGAGAAGTTAATAGGGGATTCCAACGAAATGGGTGGAGAGGATAACATAACTGTTATAATTTTCAAAGAATAAGGAAAGAATCAAGATAAAAGTGTTATAGAGTGAGGAATAAGGAGGATTGATTGTGGAAGGTCAAATTCTTGGAAACAGGTATGAATTGATTGAGAAAATAGGTGGGGGCGGAATGGCCCTTGTATATAAAGCAAAATGCAGTTTGCTTAATAGATTTGTTGCGGTTAAGATATTAAGACAGGAGTTTACAAATGACCAGGAGTTCGTAAAAAGATTCAGAATCGAAGCACAATCTGCGGCAAGCCTGTCATACCCAAATATAGTTTCAATATATGATGTGGGACAGGATGGCAATATACATTATATAGTCATGGAGTATATTGAGGGAGTTACTCTTAAAGACTACATTGAAGAAAAGGGTGCGTTGGATTGGAAGGAAGCTGTCAATATAGAGGTGCAGATATGCTCTGCGATTGAACATGCACATAAAAAGCGTATAGTACATAGGGATATCAAACCCCATAACATACTTATTACAAAGGATGGAATTGTTAAAGTAACAGACTTTGGTATTGCCAGAGCGGTATCGTCATCAACTATAACAATGGTTGGAAGTACCATAGGGTCTGTGCATTATTTTTCACCGGAGCAGGCCAGAGGTGGGTTTACCGATGAAAAATCGGATTTATATTCTCTCGGAATAGCACTTTATGAAATGGTTACCGGAAAGGTTCCTTTTGAGGGTGAAACTCCGGTTGCGGTTGCACTGAAGCATTTGCAGGAAATGCCGGAGGAGCCCATCAACATAAAAAGTGATCTTCCAAAAGGTGTAAACAGCATAATAATGAAAGCTATACAAAAGGAGCAGAGCAACAGGTACAGCACGGCCACCGAGATGCTTGACGATTTGAGAATGGTCCTAAAAGATCCCTCCAGCGAGCCTTCGACAAAAATAGATATAGATAGCTCACCGACAAGAAGGATTCAAATTGTACAGTCAGATAAGCCCATTGAAAACCCTGTGAAAGAAGCTCCTGTAAAACAAAATCAAGAGGAAGCGATTGATGATATGAAAAATAAAAAGAAGGACAGGATTACATGGATACTAGCTTTAGCGGCATCAATGCTAATAATTGGGTTGCTTGTTTTTACAGCATTTAAGTTTATTGTTCCGGGAATAATGCCTGCACCAAAATCAGATTTTGTACTGGAAAACTATGTCGGAAAAAATATTGACGATATCAAACAGGCACTTGAAAGCGAAGGCATAACCGTTGTCGTTGAAAGGAAGAATGACAAGGATGCCGAAAAGGATACCATTACCTCACAAAAGCCAAAGGAAGGAACCAAAATCAAGCCTGACCCGTATAATCCGGTAACCTTTTCTGTCAGCAATGGTCCGGAAATGGTGAGGATACCTGATCTAAGCAAGAAATCTTCAAGGGAAGCCCAGAAAATGTTGGAAGACATTAGCCTGACAGCCAGAGTGGAAGACGAATACAGCGATGTAATAACAAATGGATTGGTTATTAGAACTGAGCCCGGTGTTAATGAAGAAATTTCTCCAGGCTCAACTGTGACAATATACCTTAGCAAGGGGCCTGAGATAATCCAAACAGTCGTACCAAACCTCATAGGACTTACAAGGGTAGAGGCACAAAGGTCTCTTGCTCAGAATAAGCTTACCCTTGGAAGAGTATTGCCTGAGGACAGTGCAAACCATATAGACAGGATCGTAAATCAGGATCCTGCCCCTAATACTACTGTAACTGAGATGTCGGCTGTTAATATAACCCTTGATACTGTAAAAATCACTGAGGTTCCTAACCAAAATGCTACACCAAATGGGACACAAACTCCTACGCCTGCAAAGACTAAGGATATCCCTGTGAAGATTCCTCTGGCCAATGCGGATACATTTGGTGATACTGTAAGGGTTCTTATTGAAATGACACCTAGTGATACTGGAAAAAGTACTGTAATAATGGATGGTACAGCAAACAAACAGGATTTTCCATTAAGTGTTACAGTGCCTGTGCCTGAAAATGGAAGTACAAATATTAAAGTATATGTTGATAATAAGCCTAATTCAGATATGAACGTTGATTATTCCGGGAGGTAGGTAAGTTGCCTTTAGGTGTTGTAATGAAGGGGATAGGGGGATTTTATTATATAAAATCCCCCTCCTATGGCATAGTTGAATGCAAGGCGAGAGGGATTTTCAGAAAAGACGATATTATACCCTTGCCTGGAGACAAGGTTTCTTTTTCAATAGTTGATACAGATAAGAATACAGGGCTCATTGAGGAAATTTTGCCACGGACCTCGGAGCTTGTCAGGCCAGCTGTAGCAAATGTTACTCAGCTTGTAGTTGTTGTAGCAATCAAATCACCGCAGCCAGATTTCTTATTATTGGATAAAATGCTTATTACTGCAAGTATCAAGGATATAAAACCTGTTATTTTGATTAATAAAATCGATAAAAGTACTGAAGAGGATGTTGAAAAAGTAAAAAAAGCATATGAAAATACTGGCTACAAGATGTTCTTTTTAAGTGCCAAGACTCATGAAGGGTTTGATGAGCTAATGGATATTCTAAAGGATAAAATAACGGTTTTTGCAGGCCAATCGGGAGTCGGCAAGTCAACAATTCTAAACCGATTAGCGGGATCTGTACTCATGGAGACCGGTGAGGTCAGCGACAAAATTGAAAGAGGAAGGCATACTACAAGGCATGCGGAGCTTTTTGATCTTCCAAACGGAGGACTTGTGGTAGATACTCCGGGATTCAGTTCTTTCGAGCTTGCAGGAGTTGAGCTTAATGACCTTGAGCTTCATTATCCGGAGTTTGAAAATCATTTGGGAAGATGCAGATTCAATGGTTGCAGCCACATAAATGAGCCGGATTGTGTTGTAAAGGAAGCGGTAGTTAATGGCGATATAGATAATGAAAGGTATGAGAGATTCGTCCATTTCTATTGCATGCTAAAGAAACAAAAAGACCAGAGATATAGAAAGTAGGGGCGAAAAATGATTAAAATTGCACCGTCAATTTTGTCGGCAGATTTTTCCAGTCTTGGCGAGGAGGTCGCAAGAGCGGAGAAGTCGGGTGCCGACATTATACATATAGACGTAATGGATGGATGTTTTGTTCCGAACATCACTGTGGGCCCAGCGGTTATAGAAGCTATCAAACCTTATACAAAGCTGCCTTTGGATGTACACCTTATGCTGATAGAGCCTGACAGGTATATAGACAAATTTTGCGATGCAGGTGCCAGTATAATTTCTGTTCATGTTGAAGCATGTAAACATCTCCATAGTACAATACAAAGCATCAAACAAAGAGGAGTTAAGGCTGCAGCGGTATTAAATCCGGCAACTCCTTTATGCTCGATTCAATGGGTTCTAGATGAATTGGATATGGTTCTCTTGATGACAGTTAACCCGGGTTTTGGGGGGCAGCAATACATAGATTCGGTAACGGAAAAGATCAGAGACTTAAGAGGTTTGATTACAAAGAGAGGATTAACTATAGATATAGAGGTTGACGGAGGAATAGGGCCGGAAAACATATACAAAGTAACTGAAGCCGGAGCAAATGTTATAGTTGCAGGATCATCCATATATAATGCACCTGATATGGAACAAATGATAAAGATTCTCCGAGAGGATTCTTACAAGGAGGCAAAATGAAAGCTGTCATAGTCTGTAGCGGAAGCATTGAGGATTATGATTACCATAAAAGATACTTTGAAGACAGCCAAATAGTTATAGGAGTTGACGGGGGTGCGAAGCATCTTCGGAAGCTCGGCATTTTTCCTGATATAATGATGGGAGATTTTGATTCAATTTTTAAAGAGGATTTTGATTATTTCAAAGATGCAGGAATAAGTTTTCTAAGGTATCCTTCCCAAAAGGATATGACCGATTCCGAGCTTGCATTGGAATACGCTTTGGAAAGGGGTGCCCGATCGGTAGTTTTACTTGGATGCCTGGGTACTCGCTTTGATCATTCCCTTTCAAATATCTTTTTGTTAAAAAAGATGGCAGATAAAAATATCAATTGTATAATAGCAAATGAACGAAATGAAATACAGCTGGTAAAAGACCACATAATTCTTAAGAATGAAAACAAAATGAAGCTCACCATTCTTTCCCTATCTGAAAGTGTAGAAGGTATAACTTCCAAGGGGCTTTTATATCCTTTGGAAAACCAAAGTCTAAAACTTGGCTCATCTAGAGGAGTTAGCAACGAATTTATTGAAGATATTGCAGAAATATCAATAGATAAGGGCTTACTTCTGGTTATTAGGTCCATCGACTAGAAAAATTCAAAATAAATCCCATATAGTCAAAATTATTTTATCAACCCCGTCACAAAATATGCTAAAGCATGGAAACCATATATTAAAGGGGTGTAATAAGTGTTTGGTATAAAGAGAAGCAAGAAAAATAAAACCGGTTCGCTAAATGAAACGATAAAAGAAATAAAGCTTGGCAACAGTCAGCTTAAAGAATTGTTTATTGAGGATTACAAGCCGTTTATTTTAAAATGCGTTTCAAAAGCTTCAAAAAAATACATTGATACACATAATTCAGAAGAATACAGCATAGGGCTTATTGCTTTCAACGAAGCAATTGAATGCTATGAAGTCAATAAAAATGCCCACTTTTTGACTTTTGCGGAGCTGGTTATTGATCGTCGTGTAAAAAACTATCTTAAGAAAGAGCTTAAGCATAAAAATGTTATACCTATTACAAATTACTTGTCAAATGAGGATCAAAGAATGAATTTCATTGAGAATGATTCCATGATTGTACATTTCGATCAGGTTGAAACAAGATCGGAAATCGAGCAATTCAAAAGGGAATTGGGCCATTTTGATATCAGGTTTGAAGATCTGATAAGCCATGGTCCAAAGCATAAGGATGCTCGGGTAAGTTGCATTAGGATTGCGAAGTTTATCACATCCGATAAAAATATGTTAGCCAGACTGATGGATAAGAAAAATCTTCCGGTCAAGGACATATTAAGCAATATAGACGTCAGTGAGAGGACTGTTGAAAGAAACCGGAAGTACATAATTGCAGCATGTCTGGTATTAAAAAGTGATTTAGAGATAGTTAAGGGATTTTTGCTTAATCTCGGAGGGGGAGTATCATTATGAGATTAAAAGGTATTGTTTTGGAAATAGATGAGAAGGGTGCGATTCTTATAAATAATGAGGGAAATTATATAAGAATCAGAAACAAAAAAGAACTGATTCCTGGGGTTTTAGTGGAATATTCGGAAAGTGATGTTATAAATACCGATAAAAAGCAGCTGTTTAGTTTTTTAAGGGAGAACAGCAAATTGGTTTATGCATTTGGAAGTGCAGCTGTTTTTATATTTATAGTAGCATTGTTTGCAATCATTTCAAGGCAGGCAGTTAATGAAACATTTGCTTATATTGATGTGGATATAAACCCAAGCATCGAATTAAAAATAAACAAGGATAGCAGTATAATAGGAGTGAAAACCTTAAATAAAGATGGGGAAGAACTATGCCAGAATATAGATTTTATAGGTAAAAAAGCAGAAAACGGTGTTATGGACATTATCAACAAGTCAGCAGAACTAGGGTATTTTCAAGACAAGACAAAGCTTGTACTTGTTGCAGGAGCACTAATGGTGGACGAAAAAATATCATCGGATAAATATCAAAAATTAAATATAGAGATGGGAAGCTTAATTGAAAAAATAAAAGACAGGATTAAGAAGGAAAAGAAGGAATTACAGCTTGTTGCATTTCACACTTCCCCAATTAAGCTTAAAGAGGCTCATCAAAATAATATGTCTCTAGGCCGTTATTCTATATATGCCAATGCTGATAATCAAGGAATTAAGCTAGCCTTGGAAGATGCAAAAAGCCTTAAAATATCAGAACTATTCAATTTGCTTCCAACCAAGGATTACACTTACTTTGAAGAGGAGCAAAGGCAAGCAGCAATTGATAGTGAGCTTATTAAAGAAAATAACGGGAAACCGGGAATATCCAAGTTAGCTACAGCAGAAAAAGAGTCAGGTAAAAGTAAACAAAACAAAGAGGGAGCTCAAGGCGATAAAAAATCACATGAGAGTCTTGCAAGTAGCAATAACAGCATTGTAACTGTTACTCCTTCTCTGACACCAACTATCACGCCTCTTTCTGATCAGAAGGACAAAAATAAGCTTGAAAATGACAAAAGCAATGATGATTCTAAAAAGGATGATGAAAAGAAATCAGATAATATATATGAAGGAAATGATAACAATAAATTGCCTTCTATAGTCTATATTCATACTCCTGCACCGACGACCAGTTTAAAACCCTCAGACAATAAGGAGTCACACCCAATTGATGAAGAAGATAATAGCAGGAATAACAACGGGAATGGAAATGGCAATAAGGATAATAATGCAAAGAACAACAATAAACATACACCTAACCCTGTTGCAACAACACCGACACCAGAAGCAACGTCTTTATCAACAGCTTCACATACTCCGACACCTGGTGCGAGTAATACAAGCACATCACATGCAAATGACCACAATACACCTGTCCATACACCGTCAGCTGTGATTAGTACCCCGGTGCCAACTTCCGGTTCGGGTAAAAATGAATCAGGTAAAAGTGAAACAGCTCCCGGACAGGTTAAAAAAGGAAGTACTGGTCAAAGTGACAAAGGGCAGGGAAATAAAAACGGGAAGAATTAGATATATAAAGAAAAAGGTTTCAACATCACTTGATTATTTTGTTTTTAGAGGTGGGGATTATGGTTAGAAGGTTTATTTCATCCTTGTTTTCTTTCAAATCAACAGAAAAAATAGCTGTTTCCGTGTGCATTGGACTTGCAATAGGAATGCTGCCTTTTTACGGATTTAGAGGGATTTTAATGGCATTGGCTGTTCTTCTAATGAGGCTTAATATCATTTCGGTTGTTTTGGGGTTCGGAGTTTCGCTTGTAGTACCATTTGTCTTTACTGTATTTTCTAAAGTATGGGAGAATATTGCATCATCCGATAAAATTTATGGGTTAGTGAGTGCACTGTTCACAGATGGCTTCTTTGCAGTAGAGCAATACAGCAAGAATGAAACAGCATTATTTTTAATACTTAATTTTATAATATCATTTGCTTCGATCGGCCTGTTTTATTTGGTAATAGATTTTTTTGTAAATCGGGTAATAAAAAAGGAAAAAAGCATATTAAAGCTCTCGGTGGCAGCATCAGCGGGTATTTTTGTCGGAGCCTTTCCAATATCAAAATACTCTATGGTTTTGTTTGGAGTCATACTCCTTGTATTCAGGTTCAATATACTTTCATATTTGTTTGGCTATATTGCAGGAATCATAATAAGCGGTTCAGTCATTAAGTATGCGATGTTAACTATTGGAAGCTGTGAAAACGCTTACGGTGTATCAAAAGTTCTTACAGGAAGCTTGTCTGTGAATGATATTTTAAGTATGGATTATTCTCAGCAAAACCTCATCTATATGTTAACTATACTTTTTGTATTGGTCATAATAAGCAGTTACAGCTGGGTTCGCATCTTGTTTGGATTTGCCTCCAACAACATGTTTGAAGAGGGGAATTACATATTCCATGATGTTAGCGGTACCAGATGGATCATGGTTAAAAGGATATCTGCTGCCTTTTTTATTCTGATAATGACTGTTGTAGTTCTTTTTGGACTGAGCCTAAGAGCATATGCCGATGCAGACAACAAATCAGGCAATTATGCTGTGGATCTTGACGCTTTGGAAGCTGAGGAAACACAACAATTGAAAATATCCAACCCTGCTTTTGGCTGTAAGACAGAAGTTTACGCCTTTTATGTAACATGGGATGGAAAAAGCAGAATATCTTTTGAAAAGAATGTTGATAAAATAAATGTTTTAATAACTGATTGGCTGTCCATCAACAAAAAGCATGTATTGGAATACAAACCGCAAAAAGAGATTGACAACATAGCTAGAAAGCACAATATATCTGTTATTCCTTCCCTTAGCAACTATATTGGTGATAAATGGGATGGGGCTTATGTAAATAGCTTGCTTAAAGATAAAAAGCAGCAGGACCAGCTTATTAGGAAATTAACCGGGATTCTTGTTAAAAATAGGTATGAGGGATTAAATCTGGATTTTGAATGTATAGATTCAAAATTTAAAAAGAATTATACAGAGTTTGTGGTTAAGCTTAAAAAGGCTTTGAAAAAAGAAGGGCTAATGCTTATTGTGGATGTGCAGATAAACAATAAATCCTTTGACTATGTTGGACTCTCCAAAGCAGCTGATAAGATTGTAATGATGCTTTATGACGAGCATACAAACTCTACACGGCCTGGGCCTGTTTCATCCATGGAGTGGTTTAAAAGTAACCTTTCAAAGTACAAATTGGAAAAGGACAAACTCATTGCGGGCATAGGCATGTATGGATATGACTGGAAAAAGGGATCAAGCGAACAGGGAGTGAGCCTTACCTTTAATCAGATAATGCAAATAGCAAGTGACAGTAAGGCAGCTTTTTCATGGGATGGACGAAGTAAAGCACCGGTTTTGGAGTATAAAGCCAAAGACAAGGAGCATATTATTTATTTCAATGATGCATCGGTGTTTTATAACCAATTTAGAATTGCAGCAGAGAACGGTATAAATTCTATAGGGCTGTGGAGGCTAGGTAGCGAGGATATGAGCATATGGAACTTGCTATATGCAGCTCGCAATAAAATTATAGACACCGACAGATTTGTGAGGCCCCAGCTTGTTGAAGAGTTTATTTTTGAAGGGGATGGGGAGATAGTAGAAGGATATGTTCCCAAAACAAATGGAATAAGGGTTTTTAAGTTTGATGACAACGGTTATATAGAAAAAGAAAACTATATTTCATATCCAATGCAAAGCAAAGTAAAAAGCACATCTACAAAGGATAAAAAATCCATTGCACTGACATTTGACGATGGGCCTGATCCTAGATATACACCGCAGATTCTTGATATATTAAAGAAATACAATGTTAAAGCAACATTCTTTATTGTAGGCTCTAACGGAGAAAAATTTCCCGATCTCATATCGAGAATTTATATAGAAGGACACGAAATTGGAAATCATACATATAATCACATAGATACAATGATGGAAAGCTCTGAAAATACTGAAAAAGAGCTTAAAATGACCAATAGCATTATTGAGAATGCAACAGGTCATGGTACAATTCTGTTTCGGCCTCCTTATGACAGTGGGGTTGATGTTTCTGAAGAAAAAGCATTAAATACATTTGTTAACATTAACGATCTTGGTTATAGAATGATCGGGAACTATATTGACTCACTGGACTGGGAGGAACGTGATTCGGACGGAATAATTCAAAATATAGAAGATGGGCTGGGCAGCGGCAATATAATATTAATGCATGACAGCGGCGGAGATAGAACCCAAACAGTTAGGGCACTTCCACACGTAATTGAAATGCTAAGGGATAAGGGGATGAAGTTTGTATCGGTTGGGCAATTGATGGGAATGGATGAAAAAGAGGTTATGCCGGCAGCTGACGCATTTAATCTGTCTCTTGGAAAGGTATATTCATTTGTTAATGTGGTCCTTAAGTTCCTGCCTGAAGTACTGACAAAGTTTTTCTATCTGGCCACAGCAATCGGACTTATAAGGTTTGTATTTTTGATTTTCTTTGCAACGATGCAGAGGAGAAACTATTTAAGAAAAAAGTTTGACAATGTAAGAAATTTTAATCCTATAGTAAGTATTGTTGTTGCTGCATATAATGAAGAAAAAGTGATATGCAAAACTGTAGACTCCCTTTTGCAGAGCGACTATGAAAACCTGGAAGTATTAGTTGTAAACGATGGCTCGAAGGATAATACCGCAGATGTGGTAGAGAAGGCTTACAGGGATGTAGAGAAAGTCAGGCTGATAAACAAGGCAAACGGAGGGAAGTCCTCTGCCGTTAACAGAGGGTTTATGGAGGCTGACGGAGAAATTGTAGTGGTGTTGGATGCAGATACTGTTATATCGAAGGATGCTATTTCACTTCTTGTACGTCACTTTATAGATAAAAATGTTGCAGCCGTATCAGGTAATGTTAAGGTTGGAAATGTAGGTAACATATGGACTACTTGGCAGCATGTAGAATATGTGACAGGACTGAACCTTGAGAGAAGAGCGTTTGATGCGTTAAACTGCATTACGGTTGTTCCTGGTGCAATTGGTGCATGGAGAAAAGAGCTGGTTGCAAGTGCCGGGTATTATAAAGAGGATACATTGGCAGAGGATGCGGATATTACACTGACATTTTTGAGGCAGGGCTATAAAATTGTTTATGAAGAAGGGGCAAAGGCATATACTGAGGCACCTGAGGATTTGAAAAGTTTGCTTAAGCAAAGGGTAAGATGGTCCTATGGAACTCTTCAATGCCTGTGGAAGCATAGGGATGCATTGTTTTCCAAGAAGCAGAAAACTCTTGGGTTTATCGCACTGCCTAACACATGGCTCTACCAGGTTGTATTTCAATCTTTATCTCCATTGACAGATGTATTGTTTTTCTTAGGAATTATAGGAGGCCATAGAATTGAAACTGTAATTACCTATATAGTCTTCTTCCTGATAGATTTACTCATAACATGCTATGCCTTTCACCTTGAGGGAGAAAAAAAGAGACCTCTCATATCTTTGTTCATTCAGAGGATTGTTTACAGGCAGCTAATGACCTATGTTGTTTATAAGTCCATCCTTTCTGCACTTATGGGTGTTAAGGTAGGCTGGAATAAACTAAAAAGACTAGGAAATGTGGCACAATAAATATTTCAATTTAGGTGTAATTTAGGTGTAAAAAATATAAAGAAAAATGCCGATATATAATTTGATTTAAGAAATATCTCAATTCATAAATCTTCAATATTCTTTTTTCATAATCCCTAAAGGAATAAGTAAAATCTATCAAGGAGATGTCTATGATTATAGAGCTTAATCAATTATTAAAGATGGCAGTTGACAACAGAGCTTCCGATATTCATATAACAACAGGAAGAGCACCATGCTTCAGAATTAACGGACACATGAAGCAGGTTGAGACAGATAAGCTGACTTTTGATGATACAATGCAGTACGCACGAGCTTGCATGGATAAGGAAAAGATGGAGCATTTGACATCTGTAGGAGAAGTTGATTTTTCAATGACAGTGCCTAATGTCTCCAGATTCAGAGTTAACGCATTTTTTCAGAGGGGATCAATAGCCATGGTTTTCCGTGCTTTAGCTTCAAACATACCCTCATTCTCTTCTTTAAACCTTCCGCCGGTAGTAAAGCAAATCAGTGAAATAAAGGAAGGGCTGATACTTGTTACAGGACCCACCGGAAGCGGAAAGTCAACCACTGTTGCATCCATAATAAACGAGATCAATTCATCAAAGGATGGTCATATACTCACCCTTGAGGACCCGGTTGAGTATATTTTCAATCATGACAAGTGTATAGTAAATCAAAGAGAAATCGGACATGACAGCAAGACCTATAATAATGCACTCAGGGCAGCACTAAGGGAAGACCCTGACGTAATATTCATAGGTGAGATGAGGGACATAGAATCAATAAGTATTGCTGTTACGGCTGCTGAGACGGGCCATCTGGTTCTTTCCACACTTCATACCCTTGGAGCTGCAAAAACCATTGACAGAATGATAGATGTTTTTCCGCCTCACCAACAGCAACAGATAAGGGTTCAGGTTTCTACTGCATTAAAGGCCGTTATATCCCAAAGACTTATACCGGAAAAAAATAACAAGGGTAGGGTAGCTGCCCTTGAAATCATGGTCGTCACACCGGCTATAAGCAATCAGATAAGGGAAGGAAAGTCAACAGCATTAAACTCTTCCATACAAATGGGCGGAGCAATGGGCATGCAGCTTCTCGATAAATCCATAACAGACTTGCTTGCACAGGACAGAATATCTGTCGAAGATGCACTTGAGTTCTGTGTTGACAAGGATGGCATGTATAAATTTATTGACGCACTGAAAAACAGGGGCCTATCCATGACTTCCGTTTAAGCATTTGATACAATCAATTCAAAGAGTTTTAATCTGCCTTGAGCTTATTAATCAAGCTTTCATCAGGGGCAACAATAATCGTTTTAAAATTATCATAGTTAACCATTCCAGGCTTTGCTCCAGGAGCCTTTTTCACGTTTTTTACGGCAGTATAATCAACCGGAGTATTTGATGAATTTTTTGCCTTGCTGTGGTATGCAGCGATAATTGCAGCTTCCAGCAGTGTCCTGTCAGGAATACTTTGCCTATTGCTCTTTATAATTACATGGGAGCCGGGAATATTACGGGTATGAAGCCAAACATCCCAGCTGGAAGCTTGTTTCATGGTTAAAAGGTCATTCTGTCGGTTATTTTTCCCTACAAGTATTTCAAAGCCGTCTGAGGATTTGAAATGATGAGGGCTTGACGGTTTGTCCTTTTTATTTATGCTGTTCTTGTTTCTTTTTGATAGATAGCCCTCCTCTGCCAGTTCCTGCCTCACCTCGTTTATTTCCTGCAGTGTGCTGCAGTTGTCCAGCATTTGAAGGACGCCTTCCAGGTACTCTATTTCCTTAACGTTTTCTTCCATTTGTTTGCTGGTGGATAGGTATGCACTTTTAGCCTTATTATACTGCTTAAAGTACTTCTGTGCATTTTCCTGGGGTGTAAGATCCGGGTCCAGTTGAATTTCAATTGTGTCGTTATTCTCGCTGTAGTAGTTTAAAAGACATACAGACTTGGCGTTTTTGGGAATGCTGTATATGTTAGCAGTTAACAATTCACCATAAAGCTTTAAGTCATCCCTGTCTGATACCTCCCGCATTTTTTCCTGCTGAAGAGATAGCTTTTTATTGCACCTGTCAAGGTTGTTGTTTAACACCTTTAAAACATCCGATTT
This sequence comes from Pseudobacteroides sp., assembly GCF_036567765.1. Classification (NCBI taxonomy): domain Bacteria; kingdom Bacillati; phylum Bacillota; class Clostridia; order Eubacteriales; family Oscillospiraceae; genus Pseudobacteroides; species Pseudobacteroides sp. The sequence goes on along the minus strand of NZ_DATCTU010000011.1, from coordinate 36,787 downwards.
TTTCTGCTTGGCTCTTTCATTTCTGTCCTTCTCTTTATAAAAAGCATCCAAAGCTTGATTCATGGTGGTATAGTGCTTTACATAGCCATACTGCTTTAAGTCAAGGCAATGAAATTCGATGGGTTTAACCATGTCCTGAGAGTCAAAAACTATGCATGGCTTAAAGCTGGATGTAATTATTGATTCAAAAACGCTTTTCAATACACTTACGAGATTTGCGATTTTTTCCTGGGTCAGGTCTTCAAGGGAAACCCTGTCATCAACTCCCGAGAGATAAGTTATTTCTCTGCAAATAAGAGGGCTAAAACCTTTTATATTATTAAGGAGGAATTTTTCTGTATTTGTCTTGCAATCAGCTGCTCCATCCCCAACAAATTTTGCAGGATCAATAAACTCTGGGTTCAGCTTGTCTTGGGCTGGAGGCATAATATACTGCCTTCCGGGCATAACTTCTCTTATTCGGCTTACCTCATTATCAACATGCTTTATTGAATCAAGTATTCTTCCCTCGTCGTTGGTAAGAATAATATTGCTGTGCCTTCCCATTATTTCGATTATGAGATGTTTTTTTGTCAAATCCCCAAGCTCATTTAATGATTCGATATAAAGGCTGATTATCCTTTCAAAATCATGAAACTCTACTCCTGTTACTTTTCCGCCGGATAAGTGCTTTCTAAGAAGCATGCAGAAAACCGGTGGGGTTGCGGGGTTTTCTTTTGATGAATCTGTGAAATGAATTCTGGGATAATTTGGGCTTGCACTGAGTAAAAGCTTATAGTTCTGGCCCTTGGCTCGTATATTTATAATTATTTCATCGGATTCCGGCTGAAATATTTTTTCAATTCTGCTTCCTATAAGTGTTTCTGATAGTTCTTTAACTATGGACTTTACTACTATACCGTCAAATGGCAATGCTGACACTCCTTTTGGACTCCAATTTGCAGATAAAACTTTTTAAGCTTTACCCTTAATACAGTATAGCATTTATTGATGAAGGAATAAAGGCATATGGAAATTATGGTATCTATATATTCTGCAAAATTTCAGGTCTTGATAGACACCATAATTTCATTGATAATTAAAGGCCTAGGGCTCCAAGAATATGTTTTATCTCTGTATAAGCCTTATTTCTATCCAATCGAAGGCCATCCAGTCCTCAGGTCCGGTCCTTGAAGTGTTCTCAATTGTTATCCTGTTCATTCTTCTGATGTTGTTAATTGTGAAGGTTAAGGGTTTCCAGTTGGTAAACATAGAACCGGCAGGCGTACCGTGGTCTAAAGGTACCGGGCCGTTGTGAACTACTCTCTCATTTATTGATATTCTGGCAGAATACCTGTTAATGGGCACGTTGTTATGGTCGTCCAGTACTGCACGTATTATTACCTGTGCAGACTGATTAAGGAGCAGCTGTTGAATACCGGGCAGCTCGAATGTCCAAGTACCCCTATTTCCTGTATATAGAATATCGGCATTTCTGCTGGGGTTACCATAATTGGGGTAACCTGTAAGTTCCTTGAACATTACTATGTTTATAGATGGCGGGTTATTGCTTAAAACAGGTGGGGGATCTCCAGCTGGCCGAATGATATCGCTTTGAACGCCTGTAGGTGCTGTATCAAAAGGAAGTGTATTATACACTTCAGGAATCATTTGTGTGTACATTAAATATGGACACGTGTGCATATTGGGGTTATGTACCATGGGCATCTGAGGCATGGAATGCATCAGCGGATTGATTGGCATTTGCGGGCTGGTACACATTTGCATATTAACAGGCATTTGTGGGTTGGTAAACATTTGTGGGTTAGAATACATTTGCGGATTAACAGGCATATTTGGAGGCAGAGGCATTTCAGCGTATGAAGGCATTATGTTATCTAAAGGTGCTTTTATGTCTAAAGGCGGCTCTTCAATTACATTCTGAACAGCCTCTTCAACTGCTTCGGTATTAGGAGTTTCTTTAATTTCCTGTGCCTCAGGTATTGTGCTGTTTGCTTTGTTACCGGTTTTCTTTCCGTTTCCTGAATTAGAGAATGGGTATGCAAAATATGGCATATTTCTTCCTCCCCTATAATGATACTTTTGGCATATTATTTATGATATTCCATTGGGCATTTTATTGTTCCATGGGAGAGTCAGCCTTTTTTTCAGAGAGCTTTATACTATATCTTGCAATACTGTTGGCTATTACTTTTATGTCAATAGAAGGCGGAGTTTTGTAGTTTTGTGGGAATGATGCAGTTGTAAAGCTTATTTTATAGCTTCCTTCATTAAGCCTTAAAACTGCAATTCCTTCAGAATTTGTGACTGCAATTAAGTTATCGGGGTTTCCAGGTGCCATTAGGTTACCCACAACATACAACTCGATATCAGGGACAGGTATGTTATTTTTATCAAAGACCTCAACTTCTGCAATGCCCCACTTGTTCAGGTTAAGATCCTGAGCTTTATCAAGCTCGATTGATATTATGGTAGTTCCGGCAGACTTCAATTCAAAGAAAACCGGCGAAGGTAGTTGGTATAAATCGGGAAAACTGTCTTGATCAAAGCTAAGCCTGTATTTACCCTTGTCTAAAGTATGTCTTGCATCACCATTTTCATCAGAGATGATATCGACACTGCTTACTCCGCCAGCAGCTGTTTCGCCTGTCAGATGCATCTTTAAACCCGAAACAGGTGTTTTGTCTTTTTTGTCAACAAGCTTTACAAGAAGCATGGAGATTGAAGTATCCTTTGCAGGAATGATTTTCGTAACGGTACTGTAATTTTTTAGCTTATTTAAAACAACCGGAAAATTATTTTCTAAAAATTCCTTTTTAACTATATATGATTTATTTATTAATACCGATATTACTAGCAGAAATATGAAAATGCATACTCCATATTTAATGGAACCAATAGTCCTGTTTTTATTGCAGGAGGTCTGATCTTTGATAATGTTTGCAGCCTTTCTTTTAAGAGCAATTAAGAATAGTAAACTTACGACACCTATGACTAACCCTAGTACCACAAATACTTCCCATATAATTTTCAAGCAATCGGCTACATAGGACAGTGTAATATCATTCGGCAGCGGTATTGATGAAGTCACAGGATAAATACTGCTTTCTATTATACTGTTTTTATAGATAAGAAATAGTGCAAATGTCAAAGAGGATGCTGACCAAGTTATAAACAGAAGCATAAGCCACTTTAATAATTTTATTATATTGTTTGAAAAGGCTATGGCTGTTATTAAAAGTAATACTGCCAATAGGGAAAGAAATAAAGGTATTGTATTTATAACGTAAAAATAAAGCTTAAAAATTGACAGGCTGTCAGCTATGTCACTCCTGTCAAAATACTGAAGTATCAAGCTTAAGTTTACCTTTTTTATTTTTGATAATGCATATGAATACTTTTGGTTGTGATCGGTCATTTCGCCGATATTAATATTACTTTGGTTAGCATCGGTGTTTAAAACTATATCGGGCAGAAAGTTGCTTTTGCCATGGAGATACTGGAAAATTCCTTCTATGAGGCTTTCAAGATTCAGTCTTATAAGGTCTGGGGTAATGGACTTTTTTAGAGCTCCCAAAATACTTGAAAACTGGTCCGAGTCAGTTTCAGAACTGGTATTTAAATTTATGTTTCCAAGAGAGTCTATTACTTGATCTTGTGTATATGAATATAGATTATGCTTTTCAACTTGCTTCTTGTGAAATTCCGAATTCATAATGGTCTTTTCAAGAGTAATTGCGGAAGAAACCAGAAAAAGGCATAATCCTGCCGTAATAGCCAATAGTATATATAAACATTTATAGAAATTTTGTCTTAATGCTTTGATAATAATCATACCTTTCTATAAAACGAGAATTATAGCAAGATAATTATAACATTAAATAAAAACCTATATAATGGTAAAAAATGCGATTTTATTATAAAGTTGGATATAGTTATTTTTCGGTATATATGATAAAATTATAGTAATTAAGACATGAATAAAAAATTACTTACGCTTTTGAGCGGGTGTTGACGAGTTAAGTCAACACATGAGCGAAACTTATAGCGGAAGTTATTTTTTGATCATGACTAAATCAAAGCAAATTCTGGCTTGTAGCTTTAGCAATGATTATTTATTACTAAAATAAAATTTTGTTTAAAGTTTCTCTTTTTCCGGTACATATAAAGTAAATTTAATAGATAAGTGTTTAGGACAAAAAGCATAGAAATATTTAATCAATAAAGGTAATATAAATGACCTTTATTAATATTATAAGTTATATATAAATAGCATAGGAAAAGTTGTTCCTTCATATTATTCTTTTATAATTTTGTTGATGTTTTTCACGACAACAACCAAGAGTGCAAAAATCCCAAACGATTTTGTCATTAAGTAAGGAATAATTGAATTTGATAAATTTGAAATAGCGTTTGTATGTTTAATGAACCAACACATCCTATTAAAAGGAGGCAATTATTATGGGAAAGGTAGATATTTCTAGCATTATTCAAAAGGATAGGGAAGAGAGAAAAACTGGTATTTTTGAAGGCGTATTTTTGGATTATCTGGAGATTCTAAAACAAAATCCGGACATTTCCATGTTGGCTCACCAAAGAATGTATAATATTATAACAAACCCTGGAGTTGAGATAATCAAAACAGATGAAAATCCCCGGTTAAGAAGGATTTATGGTAATGATGTTGTAAAGAAGTATAAGTTTTTTGAAGATGATTTCTTTGGTATTGATAAGACTATAATGAAGCTTGTACGATATTTTCACTCAGCTGCAATGGCAGGTGAGGAATCAAGACAGGTTTTGTACCTTGTAGGTCCTGTTGGATCAGGTAAGTCATCCCTTATGGAAGCACTAAAAAAGGCCCTTGAAATGAGCCCGCCGGTGTATGCACTAAAAGGCTGCCCCATCAGGGAGGAACCTCTTCATTTGATTCCCAAGCACCTTAGAAAACAGTTTGAAGAAATACTGAATGTAAAGATAGAAGGAGACCTCTGTCCTATATGCCGATACAGGCTTAAGAATGAATTCAATGGAGAGTATGAGAAGTTCCCTGTCGAAACGGTAGGTTTCTCCATAAGATCAAGAAAAGGAATCGGGGTTGTACCTCCTGTTGACCCTAATAATCAAGACACATCCGTACTTATTGGATCGGTGGATATATCAAAGATTGACATGTATCCTGAGGATGACCCAAGGGTATTATCATTAAATGGAGCTTTTAACGTTGGAAACAGAGGTATAGTAGAGTTTATAGAAGTTTTTAAGAATGAAACCGAATATCTTCATACAATGATAACTGCAACACAGGAAAAATCAGTACCTTCACCTGGTAAGGGCTCAATGATTTATTTTGATGGAATAATACTTGCACACTCAAATGAAGCTGAGTGGAACAAGTTTAAGTCTGATCATACCAACGAAGCTATTTTGGATAGAATTGTAAAAATTGAAATACCGTATTGTCTGGAGCTTAGTGAAGAAAAGAAAATTTATGAAAAGATACTCAAAAAGAGCAGATTCAAAGCCCATATTGCACCCCATACCATTGAGGTGGCTTCAATGTTTGCTATCCTTACAAGGCTTGCACCGTCAGCAAAGGTTGACCCAATGACCAAACTTAAGATATATAACGGGGAAGAGATTGTTGAAAAGGGCATGGCTAGAAAGATTGACATATTTGAGCTCCATGAAGAAGCAGCAAGGGAAGGTATGACAGGTATTTCAACAAGGTTTATCATGAAATCTATTGATACTGCTTTATCTGAATCGGAGCATGATTGTATAAATCCTATTTCTGTAATGGAAACACTTGTTAAAGCTGTTAAGGAGCTTGCAATATCAGATGATGACAAATCAAGATACCTTGCTTTCATACAGGACACCATCAGAAAAGAGTATAATAAAATACTTGAAAAGGAAATAACCAAGGCATTTATTCATGGATACAGAGAACAGGCAGAAAGCCTCTTTAACAACTACCTTGACCATGCAGAGGCATATGTTAACAAGACGAAGATAAAGGATCGTAACACAGGTGAGGAATTGGAGCCCGATGAAAAGTTCTTAAGATCCATTGAGGAGCAGATAGGAATCACAGACTCGGCAGCGAAGGGCTTTAGGGCTGATGTTACCGCATATATGTTCTTTGTATTAAGAAACGGAGGAAAGCTTGATTATAACAGCTATGAGCCATTGAAGGAAGCCATTGAGAAGAAGCTTACCGCATCTGTTAGAGAGTTGAGCAGGGTTGTAACCATGGCCAAGGTTAGGGATCAGGAGCAAAGCGAAAAGTACAATGCTATGGTTGAAGAGATGAAGAAGAATGGTTATTGCGGTAACTGTTGCAATGTAATATTAAAATATGCAGCAAACAATTTGTGGAAGGACTAGAGGTTTCCTAGAAATTACCTGGTGAGGTGATTAAAATGGCTATTTTCAAGGAGTTCAGCAGCAGCGGCAAAGATAGAGCGGCAGAAGACAGGCGGAGGCATCGTCAATTGGTTGAGGACTCTATTAAGAAGAATATTGGAAATATTATAGCAGAGGAAAGTATTATAGGTCAGAGAAAAGACAAAAAAATTAAAATCCCCATAAAAAGTATAAAGGAATACCAGTTCATTTATGGAAAAAATTCTTCGGGAACCGGAAGCGGAACAGGTAATGAAAAGAGGGGGGATATAGTAGGTGAAGACAAGGGTCAAGGTCAGGGGAATGGTTCTGGTCAAGCTGGCAATCAGGAAGGTGAGGATTACTATGAGACAGAAATTACCATAGATGAGCTTATAAGCTACCTTTTTGATGATCTAAACCTGCCTGACCTTGACCGTAAAAGAATTGGAGAGCTTGATTCTATCAAATATTCCAAACGTTCAGGTTTTCAAAGAAAGGGAATTCCACCGAGGCTTGCAAAAAAACGGTCTATTATTGAAAAGATTAAACGTAAGCAGGGGTATGAAAGAACCATAAGGGAAATGGGTGATAAAACATGCTCTAGTGATGTGGAAGATAATATTCATGATTATATTGATGAGGATGAAGATATAGATAATGAGATTGATCAAAATGACTCCGGCGTGAAAAAACGGTTCCCCTTTATTGAGGACGATTTAAGGTACTGGAGAGTTAGGGAAGAGCATAAAAAGGATTACAACGCAGTTGTAATATGCATTATGGACGTTTCGGGATCTATGGATCAGTCAAAAAAATACCTTGCTAGAAGCTTCTACTTTTTGCTTTACCAATTTATAAGGCTAAAATATGCTAATGTTGAGGTGGCGTTTGTAGCCCACACCACCGTCGCTAAGGAAGTAAGTGAAAACGAATTTTTCCATAAGGGCGAGTCGGGTGGTACCTATATAAGCAGCGGCTATGAAAAAGCACTGGAAATCATAGAGCAAAGATATAACCCTTCGAGCTGGAACATATATGCATTCCATTGCAGTGACGGGGATAACTGGGTTGAGGATAATATAAAAGCAGTAGAATATGCGAACAAACTATGTGAGGTTTGCAATCTTTTTGGATATGGAGAGATTGTGCCCGGGTATTATTCCTCAATTAGCACAATAAAGAGTGAGTATCAAAAGGGTGTAAAGCATAAAAATTTTTCCATAGTAACTATGACAAAAAAGGAAGATGTGCTGCCCGGACTAAAGAAGCTGCTTGAAAAGGATGACTCCAATTGAGGGAGGGACCAATATGTCTGACTATACAATAAGTGAACTGATAGCTTGGAATGAACGAATAGAAGAAATAGCAAAAGCTGTAGGTCTTGATTACTATGAACAGGAATTTGAGATTTGCAGTTATGAAGATATGATAGGATATGAAGCATATGTCGGTATGCCTTCCCACTACCCACACTGGAGTTATGGAAAATCCTATGAGAGAATAAAAACATTGCATAAATATAATCTCACAGGCTTACCCTATGAGATGGTTATAAATTCAAACCCATGTCTGGCTTACCTCATGAAGGACAATACGCTGCTCCTTCAGATACTCACTATAGCCCATGTATACGGGCATAACGACTTTTTTAAGAACAACAGGCTTTTCAGAGATGGTACCAAAGCAGACTTAACAATTGAGACTTTTAAAAACCATGCAGACAGAATCAGAGAGTATATTGCAGACCCCGGCATCGGTTATACAAAGGTTGAGAAGATTTTAAACGCTGCCCATGCTTTGAAATTCCAGTGTTCCAGAGTAATAGGAGTAAAGCGACTAAGTGAGGAGGAGAAGAGGAAAGAGCTTTTAGAAAGGTATCAAAAGCCTAAGAGCGAATATCCCCTCTTAGAGCCGAAGCAGACCCAGCCTGAAGATATACCGGATTTTAGGAAGATACCGTTAGAGCCGGAGGAGGATTTACTTTGGTTTGTATCCAGATATGGAAAGCTTAATTCCTGGGAGCGTGACCTTATTGACATTGTGCGGTATGAAACCTCCTATTTTGTACCTCAGATTGAGACAAAGATAATGAATGAGGGGTGGGCCAGCTTCTGGCATTATACCATACTTAATAAGCTGGAGCTTTCCCAGGGGCTGCATTTTGAGTTCCTAAAAAGGCACAACCAGGTAATAAGGCCACATTTGGGGCAGATTAATCCGTATTATGTAGGCTTTAAGATTTTCGAATACATCAAGAACAATTATCCGGACAATCCACGAAAGATATTTGAAATAAGGGAAGTGGAAAGAGACCAGTCCTTCTTAAGGCGATATTTAAATTATGAGCTATGCCAGGAGATGAATCTTTTTGAATATGGAAAAAAGGGCAATGAATATATAATTTCCGAGGTGGCCGATGAAGAAGGCTGGAAGAAAATAAGGGACACTTTGGCAAGTTCAGTGGGTATGGCGGGAATACCGGTTATTAAAGTGTTGGAATATGTCCAGAAGGATAACACACTTGTATTAGAGCACTTTTATGATGGCAGAGAGCTGGAATTAAACTATGCCTATGAAACATTGAAGCATGTTGAGGATTTATGGGACGGCAAGGTAGTGCTCCTTACCACACTTGACGATAAACGGAAAATGATAATGTGCGATGAACATAAAAAAATTTCACTAACCAATGTATAAAAAACGCCATATGGCGTTTTTTATATGTCTAAGAAATTGCGGTGCATGCTATACCACAATTTCACACAACAACGACTAATGTTGCAAAATCACTTCGTAATTTTGTTCTGTCTAGGGAATTTTGTATCCCGGGATACCGCACATTAATGGTAATGGATTTATAATTTTTATACAGGCTAATACTATTGATTAATAAATGGTGGGAGGATACGGACATGAGTGAAAAAAAACAGGTAATAAGCAAGTTGATAAAGGGTAATATAGAAATGATTACAGCTTGTTTTGACGAGTACTATTTCATAATTTCCGAGAGCATAGTAAAACCTATTCCTAAAAACGCAGGTACATTTAAAATTGGTAAGTTACTCCCGATCAATGGTGATACATATGAGTTTCCTGGAACCTTTAATATAATAGATTTGCATTTTAAGTTAGTGGGAAAAATAAGAGAAGGAAGGCTATGCGATATTGTACGTATTGATGAATATGAGTATGATGAAACACCCTCTGTAAACATGATGGGGTATGGAATTAGATTAAACTCAGATGAAGATTTTGAAGACTTTAAAGTGCATTTCGCATCCTTTTCTCTGATGGAAAGAGACAAGCTTGCTGCATTTGCAAATAAATGGTTTGATATCTTAAAATATAGAAGCATAAAGTATTTATAGAATTTTTATATTGAATGTTTTGGTGTTTCGAGTAGCTTATAAGGAGGCAGGAAATTATATGGTTTCAAAAGTGCTAAGCTGTTTAATAAATTATTATGAGCAAGATGTTAAAAGAATAAATCATGCAATAAAAGTTTATGGTTTTGCAAAGACTATAGCTGGAAATGAAGCTGTTTCTATAGAAAACGAAAAAGTTATAGAGCTGGCAGCGATTTTACACGATATAGGGATAAAAGAGGCTGAAAGAAAATACAACTCGTCCGCAGGAAGGTATCAGGAGATCGAGGGGCCTCCTATCGCGGAGTGCATGCTTAGGGAAATGGGGATAGAAAAGACTGTTATTGATAGGGTTTGCTATTTAATAGGAAATCATCATAGCTACAATAAAATCGAAGGAATAGATTTTCAGATTCTTATTGAAGCAGATTTTATTGTAAATATTGAGGAGGATTCTTTTGATAATCAATCAATTAAATCTATCAAAGAAAAGTACTTTAAAACAAAAACCGGCAATAAGATTTTAGAAACTATCTATAACATCTAAACACTTAAGATTAAATAAAGATATTTATGAAGGAGGCATGTGATATGGCTTTTTATGAAGAAATCTCAAAGTATTACGATTATATCTTTCCTATTTCAAAGGAGACTGTGGAGTTTTTAAGGAGGACTATTGGTAATCCTCCAAAATCCGTACTCGATGTGGCATGCGGCACAGGTGGCTATTCCTTTGGACTGATCAAGCATGGTTATGATGTAACTGCAGTTGATATAGACAGCAGCATGATTGAAGGCTTGAGATCTAAAGCAAAAAGTTTAAATGTAAAAATAGATTTTTTGAATGCAGATATGCTTGATTTAAAGGACAATTTTAACGGTAAAAAATTTGAAGCTGTATTCTGCATCGGGAATTCAGTGGTGCACTTGGATAATCTGGATCAAATAAATGAATTTTTTAATAATGCTAAAGGCCTTATATCTGAAGGCGGAAGTTTAATTGTTCAGGTGATTAATTATGACAGGGTAATTTCTAAAGGAATAAGATCATTACCCACAATATATAATGAGGACATCGGTTTGACCTTTGAGCGGCTTTATGGGTATGATGAAGAGAAAAACCGGGTTTATTTCAAAACTGTTTTATCGGTAAATGATGAAAACTATGAAAATGAAATACCTCTTTATCCGCTTTTATATGAGGATACAAAGAAAATGCTTATAGATGCAGGCTTTAAAAATATTGAGTTTTTTGGTGACTTTAATGGAAGCAGCTATGATAAGGATAATTCTTTTATGATGGTATTACATGCTTTGATATAAAGTATGTCAGCTTTTTAAAAACTGCAAATCATACCTCCAACTGACCTTAACTATTTTGTAAATTCTTAAGTAAATAAATGTAGTATTATAGATTTATAGGCACGTTTTGAGCTCTTATATTAGGGTATTAAGAATTAATATTATTGGTCAGTATATGAAATTTCATAGGAGGGAATTTGATGAACATTAAAAATCTACTTAAAAGCAATAAATCGGCAGTAACTGTCATAAGCATTGCAGTAATACTTTTTATAGCAGTAGCAGCATTTGGGGTTAACAGACTGTTTTTCAATTCCGACAACAAGGAAAAGACTTCATTAAGTACAACATTTACAGAAGCGGAAAAGACAATAAAGATAACCGATATTGAACCACTTAGCTTTGACGGTACGGGGATTGAAGTCAATTCGGGCTTTAAAGTTACTTGTGACAAGGAATGTGATGAGAGCTTTATTAAAAAGGCTTTAAAGATAACCCCAAAGGTGTCGCTTGCTGTAAAGAAGCTTTCTGCGACAACATTCAATGTTAACGCAGAAGAGCCGCTTACTCCAAACAGTGTGTATAAGTTTGAGGCTTCACAGGGGCAGCAGGCAGGAACGATTGAGCCTCCAAAGCCGAACAACTATTCATGGGCGTTTCAGACTAAAAAGACCTTTAGGGTTATTAGAACTCTGCCAAGGGATAAAGCTACCAATGTGGAAACCAACACCGGTATTGAGTTTACAATGAGCCATGAGAATTTTAATGACATTGACAATTATTTTGAAATAAGCCCAAAGGTTAAGGGACGTTTTCAATACCATAAAAAGGTAGCAGTGTTTGTGCCGGAGAAGCTTCAACCTGGAGAGATTTACACAGTTACCTTAAGGAAGGGATTAGGACTTAAAGACGGAGTAGATAAGCTGGAAAAGGATTATGTTTTTAAATTCCAGACAAATAGTCCTCAGAATTCCAATAATCAATCTGAGGCCGGGTTATGGTTCTCACAGGCTATATATAACTTTGCTTCGGATGTTGTCCCTGTACTTCAGGTTAATACATACGATCAGAAAAAGGACAATAATGTATCAATAGATGTTTTAAGGTTTCAGGAAGATAATGACTTTCTGAAGGCTGTTGAAATCATGAACAGTCAGCCTTATTGGGCTGTTAGGGACACAAATAATAGTGCTTTGGATTCCATCAAGCACCAAAAAACTTCGTCATTTACTTCCAAGCTGGAAAGCACAAATGATGACTATTATTATAGCTATATAAGCTTCCCATCAAAACTTTCCGAAGGCCAGTACCTTATAAGGATAAAGTATGGTAATAAAGTATTTAGAACGCTGATACAGGTAAGTGATATATCGGCTTATATTTCGGTGTGCAGGGATAAAACACTGGTTTGGCTAAATGACTCCATTACCGGCAAGCCATTAGAGGGTGCAGCCATTACTGCAGGCGAAAAGCAAAAAGCTGTTTCAGGTAAGGATGGTCTTGCGTTTATAAATGACAAGGTTGATATTCCTGAGGATAAAGGGTACTTAATCTTTAAAATTAATACTAATAACAGACCTACATTCTTTGCTTATGTTACCAAGACCAACTGGTATATGGACGCATCGGGTGAAGAACCTGTAAACGATATGTACTGGACTTATATGTATCTGGACAGAGGAATGTATCTGCCTAATGACACAGTCAGGTTATGGGGAATGATTAGGCCTAGAGATGCAAAAGCAATGCCGGAAAAGGCTGAGTTGGTTCTTTATAGGTACGATTACTCATACTTTGAGGAAAATGATCTCCCGGGCCTTCAAACAAAGGAAATCAAGCTGCCTGCTTCAGGGCTTATAAAAGATGACATCACACTTGACAATCTTGCACAGGGTAACTATTCCATTATGCTCAAAATCGGAAAAAGGACCATTATTGAAAGCTCCTTTGAAGTAAAGGAGTACACAAAGCCGGCATACAGAATAAATGTTGAACCGGATAAGAAAGTTGCAGCAGCATGGGAAAAGGTAAATTTTAATATTCAGGCCAGCTTTTTTGAGGGATCTCCCGTTCCCGGATTAAAGCTTGACTATGATTCAAGAGTCAATAAGAATATGACTGGAACTGTCAAATGTGGAGATGATGGCCATAGCAGTTTAAGCTTCCTTCCGGAAGCACTCTATGAAGATAAGTCATGGAGACCCACAACAATAAGCCTGTATGTGAGCAACAATCAGTCAGAGGAAGCAACAATAAGTTCTTCAGGCTATGCAACAGTGTTTCCAAGGGATACTATGGTAGAGGTAAAGTCGGAAGTATCGGATAATACAGCTAAAATCAAGGTTGAAACAAGCCTTATAGATATTGATAAAGCCAAAAAGCTTGCCGATTCGGAATACATTGAAGAAAATCATTATAAGGGAAAACCTATAGATACGGCTTTAAAGGCAAAGGTCTACGAAAGGCATTGGGAGGCAAAGGTAGTTGGAGATTATTATGATTTTATCAACAAAAGGGTTGAGAAAAAGTATGAGTACAACGAAGTTGAAAATATTGTAAAGGTAGAAAGTTTCACCACATCCAACGGCACATATGAGTTTAGCATTCCGATGGAAAACGACCAAAAGGATTACAGGGTTTATTACGTAAAGGTTGAAGGGGCCGACAGCAAGGGAAGGCAAATAGAGGAAACGGTATACATCAATAACTATTACCATATATATAATTCACAATTTAAGACATATTCATTAATAAGTGAAGAGGGCAAAAGCTCATACAAGATGGGTGAAAAGGCTACTTTAGAGGTTAAATACGGCGGTGAGAGCCTTCAGCAAAAGCCGGGTTCAAGGGTGTTGTTCGTGGCTCAGAAGAAGGGGTTGGCAGGGTATGGTATATCGGAGGACTTCAGGTATTCCTTTGAGATGGATAAGAATAAGATACCCAATGTATATGTGAAAGCCGTATACTTCGACGGCAAGAATGTTTATAATGCAGGCAGTAATAACATATTATATGATTATTCGGAAAAGGAATTAAAAATAAATATAACTCCAGATAAGACCGATTATAAGCCGGGGGATACAGCAAGCCTGGATATCGAAGTTAAGGATGAATCTGGAAATCCTTGCTCTGCGGATATAAATATAAGCGTTGTAGACGAGGCGTTTTTTGCAATTCAAGACCAGTATGTAAATACACTGTTATCCATATATTCTAAAAATGTATCAGAAGGTGAGGATGCAAATTATTTCTCATATCAGCCTATAGACCTTAACAGATTTGGTGGGGCTGAGGGCGGCGAAGGAGGAGACAAGGCTGTCCGTTTTGACTTTAGGGATAATGCTTACTTTGATACTATCAAAGTGGGAGCTGACGGTAAAGCAAAAGCAGGCTTCAAATTGCCTGACAACCTTACCTCATGGCGAATTACCTACCAGGGAATATCGGAGGACCTAAAAGCTGGAAACGGCAAGACCAATGTAAATGTCAAGCTGCCTTTCTTTGCAGATATTATATTCAATAAGGTTTTTATGGAAAATGATAGCCCTGAAATAACACTAAGGTCTTTTGGAACAGAAGTAAAAAGCGGGGATGAAGTAGAATATAACATTACATTGAAGGATAATAAGGGTCTACAAAAGGAATTTAATAAAAAGGGAAAGGTAAACCTGTTTACCACTCTTTCTCTTGGAAGCCTTAAAGAGGGGCAGTACTCCGTAACTGTAAATGTAAAATGCAAAGGTTTCAGTGATGCAGTCAGGAAGGATTTTTCGGTTGTTACCAATATTTTGGAAGCACAGCAATTCAAAACTTACAAACTTACCGAGAGTCTTAAGCTTGGAGGAGGTAATACCCTCACAACACTTGAATTTTACAATGCCCAAATATCCGAGTTCTCAGATACCCTATGGGAAATGCAGTGCAGCTGGGGAGAGCGGGTTGATCAGAAGCTTTCCAGGAAGCTTTCACAGGATTTGTTAAAGAAATACTTCCAGGTAGATACCTGGCAGGATGATTTTGATTTTTCTAAATACCAGTTGGATAGCGGAGGAATAGCACTGCTTAAGTATGATAGCTCAGATCCTCAGCTATCAGCCCAAATATGTGCCGTTTCAAAGGATGAATTTGATATAAGCAGCCTCAAATTGTATTTCTATAGTATTATAGAGGATAAGGAATCAACTGCAACAGACGTGGCGGCGGCTTTCTATGGATTGGCATCCTTAAATGAGCCTGTTCTATATGATGCTAAAAACCTACTTGCTTCAAAAGGTTTAACTTATAAAGATAGGATATACTTATGCCTTGCAATGGCCGAGCTGGGTGATATAAAGTCGGCCAGGGAGGAGTATATGAAGGTGACTGACAGAAAACTTAAAAACATTCATCCCCTTGCATATATGGATGTTGGAACAAATAAAGATGATATAATTGAGGCTACAGCGTTATGTTCTTTAGCAGCACTTAAGCTTGATCTGCCTGATAAGGAAGGACTTCATAAATATATATCACAAAATCCTGGAAGGGATATTATATCAAACCTTGAAAGAATCAATTATGCAATGGGCACTGTACCTGACACTCAAAAAATCGGTAGATTTACCTATGAGCTTGATGGTAAGGAAAAGAATGTAGAGATTATAAAGGCTGATAAATACAGTATCCAAGTAACGGCAAAAAGCCTTTCAAGCATAAAGTTTACCAACATAGATGGTGATATAGCTGTAACATCAATCTTCAAGGGACCTATAAAAGACTCAATTACCAATGAAAACAAACTTGTCAAACTTAACAGAAAGTACAACGGAAAAAATACCAATTCCTTTAAGCAATCCGATGTGGTTTCTATCACCATAAAGCCTGAGTTTTCAAAGGCCGCACCGGATGGCTATTATGAAATAACCGACGTACTCCCTTGTGGATTAAGATATGTTGACGGCAAGGAATATGTGGAGAACAGGTACTATCCTGATGAAATAGCAGGGCAGAAGGTTATTTTTACCATTTATTACAGCAAAAACAATAAAGATAAGCCAAAGGAAATCAAGTACTTTGCAAGAGCGGTTTCTACCGGAGAATTTACTGCAGATAACGCATTTATAAAGCATTATGGAAGCAGTGCAGCAGGTATTTCCGATATGATAAAAGTCAAAATAACAAGGTAAAGATATTATGAATAACTATTTTCGATGTATATACGTTAGTTTAATAGCGATTTTCTTATCTGTAGGCCTTGTTGCATGCGGTCAAAACAGTAAAAAAACTGATGAGCGATTAACAAAGGATTTAATCAGGTGCAGGTATTACAATGAAGTAGAATTTATGCAATCCATAAGGGTCGCAAATAAGGTAGAGGCTTATGATGGGGATATTGCCGGAGGCATTGTCCCCCACCATCTTCTGGCGTGCGATCTTATTGCCTCATTTTTTAAAAAGGTTTCCAAAGAAAGCTATGAGTGCGTTGTGGTTATTGCACCGAATCATAAAAGAGAAGGGGCTAAGCCGGTCAACACAGCTATGGAAAACTGGTCTACGCCCTTTGGTA
Source organism: Pseudobacteroides sp. (assembly GCF_036567765.1). Taxonomy (NCBI): domain Bacteria; kingdom Bacillati; phylum Bacillota; class Clostridia; order Eubacteriales; family Oscillospiraceae; genus Pseudobacteroides; species Pseudobacteroides sp. The sequence continues at coordinate 20,185 of NZ_DATCTU010000011.1, read as the reverse complement.
TTTTGGAATGCGATTATGAGATGACAAAAAGCCTGACTGATTTAAAGCTGGCGGATAATAAACCCAGGCTTTTAGAGGAGGAACATTCTATTTCCTCGATTGTGCCATATATCAAGTATTATTTACCTGATGTTAAAATTGTACCAATACTGCTCCATGGCAATTATGGGCTGAAAAACTCAATAGAACTGGGACGAAACCTAAATAGTGTGATTAGCCAAAAGAAAACACTGGTCATTGCATCAGTGGATTTCTCCCACTATCTTACGCCACAAAAGGCTGATCTAATGGATGAAATAACTTTAAAAGCAATAAAGGGATGGGATATTGAAGCCATAAGCAAAATGACCAACGACAATATGGACTCACCACCGTCAATAATGACTTTTCTTACAATTATGAAGGGAATAGGAACAAGTGAGCTGGTACTTTTGGGTCATGATAACTCTGCGAGGATAGCAAAAACATATAGCGATTCAACGACAAGTTATTTCACCGCAGTTTATCAAAGGAAGAAATAACCAGTGTTGAGGCTTTTATTGCATCTTTAAATTAAATACATTATAATTGGGATAAGATATTACTTCACACTTTAAGTAGTGTGAGGTAATTTTGTTATGTCTAGGAAATTATGGTTCATACTGCACCACAATTTCTCACGACAACGACCAAGGTTGCAAAATCATTTCATGATTTTGTTATGTCTAATAAATTGTGGTGCATAGGTGGACTTGGAATGTTTGATAAAAAGTGGGTTTGTAACGATGTAGAAGATGCAGCTGTTTTAGAGCTATCCCAGGAAACACAGATTTCAACACTTCTAGCAAAGGTTTTCCTAAGCAGGGGAATAAGGGACAAGGATTATATAAAGAACTTTCTGAATCCTTCTAAAGAAACTCTCCATGATCCTTTTTTGATGAAGGACATGGACAAAGCTGTTGACAGAATATTAAAGGCTGTACAAGACAGTGAGAGGATATTGATCTATGGTGACTATGACGTGGACGGAGTAACGAGCACATCGGTTTTGTATAATTTTTTAAGCAGTTTAGGTGCCAGTTTGGATTTTTTTATACCCGACAGAATAAATGACGGCTATGGAATAACCCTTGATACGGCTGAAACTATTGCAAAATCTGGATGCCCCCTTGTAATAACAGTTGATTGCGGGGTATCTGCAATAAAAGAGGTAGAATATATTAATAGTAAGGGAATTGACGTAATAATAACGGATCACCATGAATGCAGGGAAGAGATTCCTGATGCTTTTGCAGTTATAAACCCCAAAAGACAGGATTGCACATATCCATTTAAAGAACTGTGTGGTGTAGGTATTGCCTATAAGCTTGTGGCCGCACTTTGTAAAAGGCTTGAGCTGGGGGATATCCATTATAAATATCTGGATCTGGTAACAATCGGGACAATTGCTGATGTGGTGCCTCTTGTTGAGGAAAACAGGGTTATAGTAAGTAATGGCTTTAAGATAATGAAAAATACTACAAATATCGGTCTGATGGAATTACTTAAACTTTGTAATAAGAAAAATGAAAATATAACCACATGGATGGTTGCCTTTGTAATTGCACCAAGGATTAATGCCGCTGGCAGGATTGGTGATGCAAAAAGGGCAGTAACGCTTTTTACCACCAGGGACAGGGAAATTGCATCAGATATTGCAGGTCTTTTAGATCGTGAAAACAAGGCAAGACAAGATATAGAGTCAGGTATTATAGATGAGGTATTGAATAAAATTGAATCGGATGCTAACTTGAAAAATAAAAAAGTCATGGTGATTAGCGGGGAAGGCTGGCACCATGGTGTTATCGGTATTGTTGCATCAAAGGTGACCGAAAGGTATTATAAGCCATGCATTATTTTATCCTGTGAAAATGGAGTATGTAAGGGCTCCGGAAGAAGTATAGAAGGACTTAATATGTTTATGGCACTTAGTACTTGTGAAAGTCTGCTGGATAATTACGGAGGCCATGAGATGGCTGCAGGGCTCACTCTCAAAGAGGAAAACCTTGAGGAATTTAATAAATTGTTAAATACTTTTGCCGATAATAATATGAAAGAAGAAGAACTGGTACCAAAGATAAATATAGACGTTCGGCTTTCAAAAAATGAAATAAATCTAAAAAGCATCTCGGAAATTGAAATGATGTCACCCTTTGGTGTAGGAAATCCAAACCCAGTATTCCTGTATGAGAATATTAGGATAGCTGATCTAAGAGCTGTGGGAAACAATAAACATCTCAAGGCAGTTTTTGAGGATCAAGGGCTGACTGTTGACGCCATAGGCTTTAATATGGGGAACCTTATAAAAAATCTGGCAAATGAAGACTTTGTAGATGTGGTATGTTCTCTTGATAAAAATACCTGGAACTCTATGGATAAGGCACAACTTGTATTAAAGGATATAAGGTATTCCAAAGAGATTGTGATGGAACAAAAATATTTTAGCAGCTTGGAGAAGTGTGTGGATTATACAATTGAAAATGTCGGTAGTGATTACTCAAGCAATCAATCAGATGACACCGTTTTTCAAAACTTGGAACAAATTGATAATAGAATAAATTATCTGATAAATGATGACAAAAATACTACATTTCTTGTCAATTCCTTGGAAAGTGCTAAGAAAATAAAAATATTGCATGAAAATTTACAGGGGTGTATTAAAAAGAAATTGAATATCTGTTATACTTGTTTTAATGATCAAGACAACACCGGGACAACGCTTATAATTAATCCCGATATAGAACATATAGATAAATTAGGCAGGGGTAGGGTGGTGTTTTACGGGGCATGGACCGTCCCCGGATACATGGAGATGATCTATAACAGAATAAAGGCTTATGCTGCCGAATGCATTTTTATTCTGGCAAAGAGTGACGAACTTGCTGTAGATATTGTATTAAAAAGGCAGGACATAGAGGCAGTTTATAAGTTCATAAGATCACACTGCACTAACAATATACTGTTTGCCAATATTTTGGTCTTAGCAAGGAAGATTGCATTAAATTATAAAATCAGCATGAATATATTTAAATTAAAGAAAAGCATTGAGATTCTTGATGAATTAAACTTATTAAAGATAGAATATAAAAACGATTACCACGTATCCATTGTCTTCAATAATAATATAAAAGAAAAGACCAGCCTTGATAATTCGGGCTTATATAGAAAACTTCAAGTATACAATAATCAAATAAATATAAAATAATCAAATTAATTTTTAGGGGGGCAGAACCAATGGATTTAAAGTCAAAGCTTAGGCATGTAATGGATTTTCCCAAGGAAGGGATTGATTTTATCGATATTACTACGGTTTTGCAGGACGCAGAAAGTTTTAAGGATGCTTTAACACAAATGCAAGAGAAACTTAAGGGGTTCGGTGATTTTGATCTTTTTGTGGGACCGGAGTCCAGAGGGTTTATTTTCGGTTCACCACTTGCGATTTTAGAAAACAAGGGGTTTATACCTATCAGGAAAAAAGGAAAACTTCCATATAAGACTATAAGTGTTGAATATCAGCTGGAGTATGGGGTAGATATACTTGAAATTCATGAGGACGCCATTAGTGAAGGACAAAGGGTAGTTATAGTGGATGATCTTTTAGCTACGGGCGGGACAACAAAATCCAACATAGACCTTGTAGAAAAGCTGGGCGGAAAAGTTGTAGGAATATTATTCTTTATTGAGCTTTCATTTTTGGAAGGGCGTAAAAAGATTGAGGGCTATAATGTTGATTCTGTTATAACATTCTAATTTACATAAAGTATGTATTTGGAGGGGAGTAGGTCCATGAGCCAAGGCTTTAGTCGATTATACGAAAAAGTTAAGCAATATAACAAAAATTGTGACTTTGAGCTTCTGAAAGAAGCTTTTGAGCTTTCAAAGGCTGCACATGATGGGCAGCAGAGGATATCAGGTGAGCCGTACATAACTCACCCTGTGGAAGTTGCAATAATTCTTGCAGAGCTTGAATTGGACTGTACCTCCATAATTGCAGGGCTCCTCCATGATACAATAGAAGATACCACATTTACATTTGAACAGCTTAAGAGTAAATTTGGCGAGGAAATTGCAAATCTGGTTGACGGAGTTACCAAACTCGGTAAAATTCCCTATACCACCAAGGAAGAACAGCAGGTGGAGAATTTAAGAAAAATGTTTCTGGCAATGGCTAAGGACATTCGTGTAATACTTATAAAGCTTGCAGACAGATTGCATAACATGCGTACGCTAAAGTACATGGCACCTGAAAAGCAGCTTGAAAAGGCCAAGGAGTCCCTGGAGATATATGCACCTTTGGCACACCGCCTGGGTATGTCAAGAGTCAAATGGGAGCTTGAGGATCTAAGTCTTAGGTATATAGACTCCAAAGGGTATTATGAATTGGTTGAAAAGATTGCTAAAAAGAGAAAAGAAAGGGAAGCTTTTATCCATGAAATCATGGAAACCCTGACTCAAAAAACAAAAGAGATTGAGATAGATGCCCACCTGGATGGTCGCCCCAAGCATTTTTACAGTATTTACAAAAAGATGTATGAGCAAAATAAAACCATAGAACAAATCTATGATCTCTTTGCTGTACGTGTTTTGGTTCATTCGGTTAAAGACTGTTATGCTGTGTTGGGGCTGGTTCATGAGCTTTATAAGCCCATGCCGGGAAGGTTTAAGGATTATATAGCAATGCCCAAACCTAATATGTACCAATCATTACATACTACATTGATAGGTCATGAGGGGGTCCCTTTTGAGGTTCAGATCAGGACATGGGAAATGCACAGGATTGCAGAAGTAGGTATAGCAGCTCACTGGAAGTATAAGGAAGGTAAATCCAATGATGGGGACCTCGACAATAAACTATCATGGCTGAGGCAGCTTTTAGAATGGCAGAAGGAAATGCGCGATGCAACAGAATTCATGGAGACATTAAAAATCGATCTGTTTACTGATGAGGTTTTTGTTTTTACTCCAAAGGGTGATGTGATAAGCCTTTCTGCAGCATCGACGCCAATTGATTTTGCATATGCCATCCACAGTGCTGTCGGTAATAAAATGATGGGAGCCAAGGTAAACGGCAAAATCGTTCCCCTTGATTATTCATTAAAAAACGGTGATATTGTAGAGATTTTGACTGCCTCAAATGTCCATGGACCCAGCAGGGACTGGCTTAAAATAGTTAAGACCTCCCAGGCTAAAAACAAAATAAATCAATGGTTTAAAAAAGAAAAAAGGGAAGACAATATTATACGCGGTAAGGAAATTGTTGAGAAGGAGCTTAAGAAGAACGGGCTAACCTACGCTCAGCTCTTCAAGCCGGAATGGGTGGACTTGCTGCTAAAGCGGTATAACTACAACTCATTGGACGATTTGTTTGCAACTCTTGGGTTTGGTGGTATAACCATAAACAAGGTTATTAGTAAACTAAAAGAGGAATATAAGAAGACACTAAAACCGGAAGAGTTGGAAGAGCAGTTTTTTGAATCAATCAACAATCAAAAAACTGAAAAGAAGAAAAAGACTACACCTGAAAACGGCGTCGTTGTAAAGGGTATTGATAACTGTCTTGTAAGGCTTTCAAGATGCTGCAATCCGGTTCCGGGTGATGATATCATAGGCTATATAACCCGCGGTAGGGGCGTGTCTGTTCATAGAAAGGACTGTCTTAACGTTACTAATGCACCCGATACCGCCGACAGAATTATAGAAGTCAGCTGGTACTCAGCCAACAATGTGGCATACAAGGCAGATATTACTGTTATGGCAAATGACAGGACAGCACTTCTTATGGAAATAACAAATGTGATAGGGGAGGCTCGGATCCCTCTAAAAGCAATTAATGCAAGAACCACAAAGGAACAGATTGCAATAATGAATCTCACACTTGAGATAGTAGATACCGAGCAGTTGGAAAAGATAATTAAGAAACTGAAAAAAGTAGTAGGAGTTTTTGAAGTCACAAGAAACAAACAATAAAATCACTTATATAAAAGTATATTTAGTTATAAATAAGAATGGAGAAAGAGGAATGCGAGGGGTTGTTCAGAGAGTAAAAAAGGCTGGGGTTACTGTTGACGGTGAACTGATAGGCAAGATACAAAAGGGCCTTCTGGTCTTTTTGGGAGTTGGAAGTGAAGATGATGAAAAGGATATTCATTATCTGGCGGATAAAATACTTAATCTAAGAATATTTGAAGATGCTGGCGGAAAGATGAATGAATCCCTGCTGGACCAAAAGGGAGAGCTATTGATAGTATCGCAGTTTACGCTTTATGGTGATTGTAGAAAAGGAAAACGGCCGAGCTTTGACAAGGCAGCAAAACTTAAAGAAGCTGAGATACTCTATGAAAGGTTTGTAGAGTACTGCAGGGGCTTTGGTATAAAAGTAGAGACAGGAAAATTTCAGGCCATGATGGATGTAGAGCTAAATAACGACGGGCCTGTGACATTACTGATTGATAGCAAAAAGGAGTTTTAGTATGATATTGGAATGTATACCTAATGGAATGTTTGAATCAAATTGTTATGTTTTAGGAGTAAACGGCGAAGGTGCGATAATTGACGCAGGTGTTGATGTAACGCAGGTACGGAAAATAGTTGACGACAATAAACTTAAGGTAAAATATATAATTCTGACTCATGGACATATAGACCATATTTGTGAGCTTGATGAGCTTAAATCAGCTGTTGGAGGCAGTGCGGCCATTCATGAGGATGATGCTGAATTTCTGACTAATCCGGTTTTTAACTGTTCATTTGTTTTCGGGTCCAACAGAATATTCAAACCTGCCGACATAACTCTCAAGGATGGAGATATTTTAGAGCTTGGTGGTACTAAACTGGAAATAATCCATACACCGGGGCACACTCCTGGAGGTATGTGTATAAAGGTGGGAGGAATTGTTTTTACCGGAGATACGCTTTTTAGGTGCTCGATCGGAAGAACCGATTTGCCTGGAGGAAACAAACATAACATAATAACATCCATAAAAGACAAATTGTTTGTACTGCCTGATGAAACATTGGTGTATCCGGGACATAATGATGCTTCTACAATAGGCTTTGAAAAAAGGAACAATATAATATGATTTATGTAAAGCTGGAAGGGCATGATTATAAATATCAGGTTGAAGATGTAATAAGGATGTTTTTTTATAATGAAGATATTATATATGCCGATACATCCCCCATTAATTTTGGTGGGATTTTTATATTAAGCAGGGTAGAAGAAGGTGAAAAGATTTATATTGAGCTATGGAGAGAGGGCTTAAAAGCATATTATGCAGAAAGCAAGCTTGGAGTTATATGTGATGATGGGAATGAACATATCAAATCCCATAGATACAAAAAGAAAATAAAAATGGAGCTTAAGAGGCAGCTCTATCTGGCCTTTGAATTTATTACAGGTAAATCAATGCCATGGGGGATTCTGACGGGGATAAGGCCGGCAAAAATAGTCCATGAAATGCTGGATATGAAATTTTCTCGTAATTTCATAAGCGAGAAGCTTAAAAACTATTACATGGTAAAAGAGGAAAAGGCAGGAGTGCTTTTGGAGGTGGCCGGAAAAGAGCGGTCTATACTCAATGCAACACCTCCTGATGCAGTCAGTATTTATATAGGTATACCGTTTTGCACTACTCGATGCCTTTATTGTTCTTTCACTTCAAACCCTATAGATCGGTCATCCGACATAGTTAAAAATTATATTGATGCACTTTTATACGAGATGGAGAAAACTGCAGCAATTATTGCCGATAAGGGATGGAGTGTCCAGAGTATATATATAGGTGGAGGAACTCCTACATCCATTGACGAGGAAAGCCTAAAAAAGCTTTTATTTGGTGTCGAAAGCACTTTTAGAATGGACGGACTTCAGGAATTTACATTAGAGGCGGGGAGGCCCGATTCATTAAATGTTGAAAAACTTGGCATAATTAAGTCCAGCCGGGTGGATAGAATAAGTATAAATCCCCAGTCTATGAATGATGAGGTGCTAGAGGCAATAGGAAGAAACCATACGGCCAAAGATATAGAGTGGGCCTTTATGAAGGCACGGGAGACAGGATTTGATAATATAAACATGGATATTATAGCAGGACTTCCGGGAGAAACACTTAGTATGTTTAAGGCAAGTCTTGAAAGGATAACACAGCTTTCACCAGATAGCCTCACTGTCCATACACTTTCATTTAAAAGGGGATCAAAGCTTATAGAGGATAAGAACAATCGTACCTGTATTGATAACCGGTGTATAGAAGATATGGCAGGAGTTGCAGCAGATTATGCTTCAACGATGAATATGAAGCCTTATTATCTGTACAGGCAGAAAAACATACTTGGAAATCTGGAGAATATCGGGTACTCTACTAAAGGACATGAAAGTATATATAATATTCAGATAATGGAGGAAAAACAGCCCATTATTGCAATGGGAGCAGGTGCTGTTACAAAAATGGTGTTCCCTGAAGAAAACAGGATAGAAAGGGTCTTTAATGTTAAAAGTGTAACCGAATATATAAACCGGACTGATGAAATGATCGCAAGAAAAGAATCTATTATTTTCGGTTAGGTATAGATTGGTTTTTTAGTCGTGCCTCAGTAAAATTATGGCAATTAAAAATAAGTTGTTGACAATATTTATAAGCATAATTAAAATATACTATATGGTCTATGACTATTGAACGACAATGACGGGGAAAAGTAATTATAAACTGCCTTAAGGGAGAAAGCACCGTGACTGAAAGTGCTTTTAGGAAAAGTATAGTGAAAGAACACCCTAGAGTCGGTCTGCTGAAAATATATTAAAAGTGTTACTAATCTTACAGATTTATCACTTTTTATCTAATTAGGCAGATCCGCCTACCTCAGCGTTAAAGGAGCAAAAGCGAGCTAATAAGCTTATTAGGGTGGTACCGCGGGAATAACCTCTCGTCCCTTGTCAGGGATTGGAGGTTTTATTTATGCCTAAAAAAGTTTTGATTTGGAGGAAGTTATGTTAACACAAACACCAAAGGGAACAAAGGATATTTTACCCATAGAGAGCTACAAGTGGCAGTATATAGAAAGTCAGATTGCCAAGGTATGTACAAATTTCGGTTACAAGGAAATAAGAACACCCGTATTTGAGCATACGGAGCTTTTTCAGAGAGGTGTGGGAGACACTACTGATATTGTACAGAAGGAAATGTACACCTTTTTAGACAAGGGGAACAGGAGCATATCATTAAGGCCTGAAGGCACAGCGGGCGTGGTCAGGAGCTATATCGAAAACGGTATGTCGTCTCAGCCTCAGCCTGTAAAACTTTATTATAATATTTCTGCCTATAGATACGAAAAGATGGCAAAGGGGAGGTACAGAGAGTTCCATCAGTTTGGTGTGGAGGCTTTCGGCTCAAAGGGTCCGTCCATAGATGTTGAAATAATCAGCTTGATCAGCCTGTTTTTTGAAAGTCTGGGACTAAAGGACGTAGGTCTTAATATAAACAGCATAGGCTGTCCTGTTTGCAGAAAAGCCTATAACGAAAAGCTTATGAACTATTTCAGACCATCCCTTGAAAAGCTTTGTGGGTTATGCAATAACAGGTTTGAAAGGAATCCATTAAGGATTATAGATTGTAAGGAGGAAAAATGCAAAAGTATTACCTCCGGTGCTCCGGCCATACTAGATAATTTATGCGGGGAATGCAAAGAACATTTTGAAGGGCTTAAAAAAGGCTTGGATAATTTGGGAATTGCCTATAACATCGATAAGAACATTGTTAGAGGGCTGGACTACTATACAAAGACTGTATTTGAGTTTATTTCAGAGAATGTAGGTACCCAGGGGACCATTTGCGGAGGCGGCAGATATGACGGATTGGTTGAAGCATGTGGTGGCCCTTCAACTCCAGCCATAGGATTTGGGCTCGGTATTGAAAGGCTTTTGATGGAAATGGAGAGCCAGGGTGTGCCTATTCCGCTGCCACAAGAAGTTGAGATATACATTGCCACAATAGGTGAAATAGCAGATACTTATGCGGGGAAGCTGGTTTATGAATTAAGAAAAAGGCAAATTCCTGCAGAAAAGGACTTGCTCCAAAAAAGTTTAAAGGCACAGATGAAATATGCGGACAAACTTGGGGCAAAATATACTATTGTTTTAGGTGATGACGAAATAAAAAACAACAAGGCAACTCTTAAAAGTATGAAAAACGGAGAACAGATAGAGGTTGCTTTAGATAATATACATGAAGAAATTATTAACAGGAGGTAATTTATGGGAGAATCGATTTACGGACTAAAAAGAACCCACATGTGCAGTGATATAGGAATAAGCAATGTGGGGCAGGTTGTTACAGTTATGGGCTGGGCTCATAAAAGAAGAGACTTGGGCGGCGTAATTTTTGTTGATTTAAGAGATAGAAGCGGGGTACTCCAAGTTGTATTTAACAGTGCTGTCAGTGCTGAAATATTTGAAAAAGCCGAATCCATAAGAAGTGAATATGTCCTTGCGGTAATAGGTGAGGTTGTTAAGAGAAGTCCTGAAACAGTAAACCCTAAACTTCCGACAGGAGAAATTGAGGTTATGGTTTCTGAGCTCAGGATTTTAAGCAAAGCTGAAACACCACCGATTTATATAGAGGAAGACTCTGATGTAAACGAAACAGTCAGGCTCAAACACAGATACATAGATTTAAGAAGACCTGACATGCAGAGAAATTTTATACTTAGGCACAAGGTTGCAAAGATTGCTCGAGATTATTATGATGAAAACGGATTTCTTGAAGTTGAGACCCCTATACTTACAAAGAGTACACCTGAAGGTGCAAGGGACTACCTTGTTCCAAGCAGGGTGCACCCAGGAAAGTTCTTTGCACTTCCACAGTCACCTCAGCTTTTTAAACAGCTTTTGATGGTTTCTGGCTTTGATAGGTACTTCCAGATTGCAAAATGCTTCAGGGATGAGGATTTAAGGGCAGATAGACAGCCCGAGTTCACTCAGATCGACATAGAAATGTCCTTTGTTAATGTGGAGGATGTGCTTACCGTAAATGAAGGCTTTATAAAGAGGGTGTTCAAAGAGGCTATGGATATCGATATTGAGACTCCAATCCAGCGAATACCTTATCAGGAAGCTATGGATAGATATGGTTCTGACAAGCCTGATATAAGATTTGGATTTGAACTTAAAGATGTTTCGGATATTGTTGCTGACTGCGGCTTTAAAGTATTTACCGATGCCATCAAAAACGGCGGTAGTGTAAGAGCTATAAATGCAAAGGGCTGTGGAGCCAAATTCAGCAGAAGGGAAATTGACAGCCTTGTTGAATTTGTAAAGATATATAAGGCAAAGGGAATGGCGTGGATTGTAGTAGAGGAGAATGAACTTAAATCTGCAATAACCAAATTTTTGAGTGAAGATGAAATAAAGAAAATATTAGAAAGAGTAGAAGCAGAGCCAGGAGATTTAATATGCTTTAGTGCTGATAAGAATGATATAGTTTATGATTCCTTGGGCCAGTTAAGGCTTGAGCTTGCACGAAGGCTTGATATTCTTGACAAAAATGAATATAAATTTGTTTGGGTAACAGAGTTTCCGTTGTATGAGTATGACGAAGAAGAAAAGCGTTATGTGGCAAAACACCATCCGTTTACATCACCTATGGATGAAGACATTGATTTCTTGGAAACTAATCCAGGCAAAGTACGTGCAAAAGCCTATGACATTGTACTAAACGGTGTTGAAATAGGTGGGGGAAGTATCAGAATACACAGCCAGGAACTGCAGTCAAAAATGTTCGAACTTCTAGGGTTTGCGGAAGAGGAAGCGTGGGCAAGGTTCGGATTCCTGCTTGAAGCCTTTAAATACGGAACACCTCCTCACGGCGGTATGGCATACGGCTTAGACAGGCTTGTAATGATAATGGCAGGAAAGAGCAGCATAAGAGATGTTATTGCATTCCCTAAAGTTCAAAACGCATCATGCTTAATGACAAATGCACCTGATGTAGTTGAGGTTAAACAGTTAAAAGAACTTCATATAAAATCGGAAGGCTATAACGTTTAATTCTGACCAATCGTAAGCCATTATGTTGCAAATAAAACTGGCTATATAAAGAAATTTTGGAATTATTCAAAGTTTGTTAACAAAGTGGTAATATGTTTTAGCTATAATTATTTTGTAAACTTAGTCAACAAAAAATATAATTCTGGGAGGGATTATTACGTTTAAAAGAATTAAGAATCCGGTTTTAAGAGAAGTTCTGGACTGGGGAGTCCATATTACTGTTGCAGTACTTATTGGTTTTTTAATCGTGGCATTTGTGGGGCAGAGGACTATTGTAAGCGGTTCTTCCATGGAAACTACATTGCAGGATGGCGATCAGCTAATAATCGAAAAAATTACTCCGAAGGTGGGAAAGCTAAAATATGGTGATATTGTTACAATAGACGTCAGTGATATGAACGGCGTAGAAAGAAGTCCCATTATAAAAAGGGTAATTGGTGTTGAGGGAGATAAGATAGAAGTTAGAGACGGTAAGGTGTATTTAAACGGGAAGGCCTTGAAAGAGGATTACATTAACGGGGGTTCTACAGAAATTGTAAATGATAAATACAGCGACCTAACGGTTAAAAAGGGGCAAATATATGTTCTAGGGGACAACCGTACTCCAGGAGGAAGCCTTGATAGTAGATCACTTGGGCCTTTTGATATATCAAGGGTGGGAGGAAGAGCAGTATTCAGGTTCTGGCCCTTAGATAATATGGGAACTCCAAAGAAACATGGTGCGGAATTTCAAAATTAGGCATCATCAAAAAATAACTTCCGCAGCTAAATGAAAAGTGCATTTAATGTATGAGATAAATCACTTTTCCCAAAGAGACAGTTTTAAATATGTTATGACTTTAAAAGTGAGGCTGTTGCAAAATGCCTTTTAGTTGCCCATATTGTGGTTTGCATTTATAAACCTGGACAATATGGTGTGATTAAGTGTTGTTTTGCAATAGCCCCACTTTTTTAGTGGCTAATTTAATATATTTGTTTAGGTATTTGTATTAAGGGTATGAATTAATTAATTTTTTTAGAATAAATGCTGCACTTTTTTAGTAAATTTATTATATGAAAATGGATTTTTGGATAATGCCAATTGGGGAGTATGTAAAAACACCCACCATATTGTATTTTGATTTTTCTTGTTGTATAATGTAACCTGATTTTGTTTCATACATTTTATAGTTTAGGGTCAAATTGATTAGGGGGTATATAGCAGATTGACTTTGTCTGCATATTATTATGTATAATACAACTATTTATAATTTAGGAATTGATATTGGTTCTACAACTGTAAAAATTGCAATATTAGATGATAAAAATAATATTTTATTTTCCGATTATGTGCGTCATTTTGCCAATATTAAGGAAAGTCTTTGTGAGCTTATTACGAAAGCTCATAGTAAATTGGGGGATTTAAGAGTTGCACCTATGATAACCGGCTCTGGTGGGCTCTCACTTTCCAATCATCTTGACGTGCCGTTTACACAGGAAGTAATTGCGGTCTCCACTGCATTGTCGACTTTTGCACCAAAGACAGATGTTGCAATTGAACTCGGCGGTGAAGATGCCAAGATCATATATTTTGAAGGCGGAAACGTTGAACAGAGAATGAATGGTATATGTGCCGGGGGTACTGGTTCTTTTATCGACCAGATGGCATCCCTGCTGCAGACCGATGCTACAGGTGTTAATAACTATGCAAAAAATTACAAGGCAATTTATCCTATAGCCGCAAGATGCGGTGTGTTTGCCAAGTCAGATATTCAGCCATTAATAAACGAAGGGGCAACAAAAGAGGATTTATCAGCATCAATTTTTCAAGCTGTTGTTAACCAGACAATCAGCGGCCTTGCATGCGGTAAGCCAATACGCGGCCATGTAGCATTCCTGGGTGGACCTCTTCACTTTTTATCTGAGCTTAAAGAAGCATTTGTAAGAACTCTTAGATTGGATGAGGAACATGGAATATCACCTGAAAATTCTCATCTGTTTGCAGCTATGGGTTCTGCAATAACTGCAAACAAACAAATTAATACTTCTCTTTCTGCCTTGGAATCAAAACTCTCAGGTGATATAAAGATGGAGTTTGAAGTTGAAAGGTTGGATCCGCTGTTTAAGACCGATGAAGATTATAATGCATTCAAGAATCGACATGACAGACAATCGGTAAAACGCGGTAACCTGGAAGACTATAAAGGAAAATGTTTTCTCGGTATTGATGCCGGTTCTACAACTACAAAAGCGGCCTTGGTTGGCGAAGACGGAACACTGTTATATTCTTTCTACAGCAATAATAACGGCAGTCCTCTCACAACAACGATCAATGCAGTAAAAGATATTTACTCAAAGCTTCCTGAAAATGCACAAATTGTACATTCATGTGCTACCGGATACGGCGAAGCTTTAATTAAAAATGCACTTTTACTTGACGAAGGCGAAGTTGAAACCGTTGCACATTATTATGCTGCTTCGTTTTTCGATCCAGATGTTGACTGTATTTTAGACATCGGTGGTCAGGATATGAAATGTATTAAAATTAAAAACCGCACTGTAGACAATGTGCAGCTTAATGAAGCGTGTTCATCAGGTTGCGGTTCCTTTATTGAAACCTTCGCCAAATCATTGAATTACACCGTTCAGGATTTTGCTAAAGCTGCTTTATTTGCCAAAAACCCTATTGATCTTGGGACAAGGTGTACTGTGTTTATGAATTCCAAGGTTAAACAGGCTCAAAAAGAAGGTGCTGAGGTTGCAGATATTTCAGCAGGTCTAGCATACTCAGTAATAAAAAATGCATTGTATAAGGTCATTAAGGTAAGTTCCGCATCTGAGCTCGGAAAGCATATTGTTGTACAGGGCGGGACCTTCTATAATGATGCAGTCCTCAGAAGTTTTGAGAGAATTGCGGATTGTGAAGCTATAAGGCCGGATATTGCAGGTATTATGGGTGCATTTGGTGCAGCCCTGATTGCAAGGGAACGATATAGCGAAGATAAACCTACAACAATGCTGTCTATCGAAAAAATCCAAACGTTGGAATTTACTACAAGAATGTCACATTGCAAGGGATGTACAAACAATTGTCTTTTAACCATCAATCGTTTTAGCGGAGGAAGGCAGTTCGTTACATGCAATCGTTGTGAACGGGGTGCCGGTGGTCAAAAGAATAAGGACAATATCCCAAACCTTTATGACTATAAGGCCAAACTGCTTTTTGACAGGGAAACCCTCCAAGAAAAAGAAGCAACGCGGGGAACAGTAGGTATTCCACGAGTTTTAAACATATATGAAAACTACCCTTTCTGGGCAGAGTTCTTTAAAGCACTTAAATTCAAGGTGGTATTATCACCTGAATCTACCAGAAAAATTTACGAGCTTGGTATAGAATCTATCCCTAGTGAATCGGAATGTTATCCTGCAAAATTAGCTCATGGTCATGTTATGTGGCTATTGGAAAAGGGAGTTAACTTTATATTCTATCCATGTATTCCTTATGAACGTAAGGAATTTGAAGATGCCAACAATCACTATAATTGTCCGATTGTTACATCGTATGCAGAAAACATAAAAAACAATATAGATGAGCTTAAGAACCCGGATATTCTATTTATGAGTCCATTTCTTCCATTTACCAATCTTAAGGTATTAACTAAAAGGCTGGTTGAAGAATTTGGAAAACAGTTTAATATTTCTGCTGTAGAAGTTGCAGAAGCAGCAAAAATTGCCTGGGCTGAAGCAGAATTGGTCCACAAGAAAATGCAGCAAAAAGGGGAAGAAACCCTTAAATATTTGGAAGAAACAGGCGGACATGGAATTGTTCTTGCCGGACGTCCATACCATATCGATCAGGAAATTAATCATGGCATTCCGGAGCTTATTACATCCTATGGCATAGCTGTATTTACTGAAGATTCCGTTTCTCATCTATCAAAGGTGGAAGGGCCTCTTCTTGTAGTGGATCAGTGGATGTATCATTCAAGGCTTTATGCTGCTGCAAACTATGTAAAACAACGTGATGATCTTGATTTGATTCAACTTAACTCCTTTGGATGCGGTCTTGATGCTGTAACTACTGATCAGGTATATGATATACTGGAGGACTCTGGCAAGATTTACACATGTTTAAAAATAGATGAAGTTAATAACTTAGGTGCTGCACGTATCCGTATTCGTTCTCTTCTTTCTGCAATAAAAGTTAGAAAGCAAAGCAAAGCCAAAAGAACAATTGTACCAGCTAAGTTCGAAAGAGTACTATTTACAAAAGAAATGCGTGACAGTTACACAATTCTTGCTCCACAGATGTCACCCATTCATTTTTCTATAATAGAGCCGGCCTTCCGGTCATGTGGCTATAATATTGTACTCCTGAACAATGATGGAAAGAAGGCTGTTGATGTCGGTCTTAAATATGTAAATAATGATGCATGTTATCCTTCCTTGATGGTAGTCGGACAGATGATGGAAGCTTTATTGTCAGGTAAATATGATTTGGATAAAACTGCACTAATGATAACTCAAACAGGTGGGGGATGCCGTGCCAGCAATTATATTGGATTTATACGCAGAGCATTGCGTAAAGCGGGTTATCCTAATATTCCCGTGCTTTCGCTTAATTTAGTTGGATTGGAAAAGAATCCGGGATTTAAAATAACTCCGGAGTTAGCAATGAAAGCAATATTTGGCGTAGTATTTGGAGATGTTTTGATGCGTTGCCTTTATGCCACTCGTCCTTATGAAGCGGAGGAAGGGGCTGCAAATGCACTGTATAAAAAATGGGATGATAGGTGTATAGAATTTATAACAAAAAGCAAATATCCCTCATTTTCCACTTATAAGAAGATTTGCCGCGGGATTATTCGGGATTTCGATTCTCTTCCTCGTAAGGATATTAAAAAACCACGTGTTGGTATTGTAGGCGAAATTCTAGTAAAATTTATGCCGGCTGCAAATAATTATCTCGTTGATTTACTGGAGTCCGAAGGTGCTGAAGCTGTTGTTCCTGATTTGTTGGACTTTTTCCTCTACTGCTTTTATTGCAGTAACTTTAAGCATGAAAAGCTTGGAATGAAAAAATCATCGGCAATAAAAGCGAATGCAGGAATTAAGGCTATTGAATGGCTGCGTTCTGCAGCGAGGGATGAATTCCAAAAGAGTACTCATTTTGATCCTCCTGCACATATTGAAGACTTGGCTAAAATGGCTTCAGAGATTGTTTCATGTGGCAACCAGACTGGTGAGGGGTGGTTTCTAACCGGTGAAATGATTGAATTAATTCACACAGGTGCAAGCAATATAGTTTGTACTCAGCCCTTTGGATGCTTACCCAATCATATAGTCGGTAAGGGTGTAATAAAAGAACTTAGAAGACGCTATCCGAAATCAAATATTGTTGCTATTGATTATGATCCTGGAGCAAGTGAAGTGAACCAATTAAATAGAATCAAATTAATGCTTTCGACTGCATTTAAAAATCTTTAAATAAAAATGGTGGTGCTGCAAAATTTAAATAATTTGCAGCACCACCATTCTGTTTTAATTTCATATTAGTACTTTTTAACTCATGAAATTCTTAAAATTTATTTTTTGCCTGAGGCATATATTTTGTACGGCCTTTTTTCTTGCTTGTTTTTTTCTTTTCCAGATTGTTGATGGACCTGTAAAAGAAAAAAGCCAAAACAGTAAAGCCAACTAAACTTCCAATAACAACCATAATCTGTGTGTTCATTATCCTACCTGCCTAATCAATAATATTGTATGTACATTTAATATTATAGTGGCAGATGCGAAGTAAATCAAGTCCACATATTGCAAAATCACTTTGTGATTTTGTCCATGTATCAGAAAGCTGTCAAATTCTCCATGCTGAAAATGTTAAGCTGAGGGTCGTTGTTGTTGCTCTTATAAAACTTGAATTCTGTAAGAAGATTCTGATGTCCGCAGCAATCACATACAAAATTCAGTCCGTTGAGCTTGCTGATTTCCAATTCAGGCAGGTTCAAGATAACGGCTCTGCAATTGTAACAATGCAATGATTTGAAGCTGTACATAATAATTCCTCCTTAATTAAGGCCTGGATTTTTTAAATGTCTAGGAAATAAAATCGCAAATGATTTTGTACTAAACATACTTTACCATTACTTTTATGTGGACAAATATAAGAATTATAAATCCATGATAGTAAATATTCCCGATTAATCTGAAGTATAACAGGTTTGTTAAAGAATTATTGCTGTAACAACGCAATTATAATATATAACAAAATTATGCAATTGAAAATATTTCGACAATAAACACAAAAAATCGACAGAAATTTCAATGTGAATTAACGTAGTGTTGCAATGGGAAACAAGGAAAGGCTAAAACGGTAATAATCATCCACGGCTTGGCATATTATTATAAAAAGTCTGCAACGGAGGAAACATGAAGACAAGACGTTTAAAAAACAAAGGTAAATTAGTTCGAGCAATATTTAAGGTTGCTTTATTTGTATTTCTGTCAATTGCAGCTGTAAAGGGAGGAACACTTGGCGGCACATTACTATCAAGATTTGAAGGGACATTTGTGGGCAAAATAGATGTTCACAACTTTAAATCAATATTAAGCAGTTCATTTCCCATCATTGATTCGGTTTATAATAGTGGAAACATAAGTGTTTCATTTTATGGAGAAATAAAAGGTATCATCAGTAGTATATTCGGGTTTGATTTTAATAGTCCTGAGACAGTATTGAATTCAAATTCAGTTATATTGAATAACTATTATATCAAATACTATCCTGAAGTCTTACTGGAAAGGGAGAAGCAGGTCAAGCTGGACTATTCCGAGGAGGAAAATACTAAAGATACTGAAAAAAGTGGACTGCTTGTTGATCAGAGCAGCATATATTCTGAAGAAGGCACAGTTGAAGATAAAACAGGAAAGGAAGATGTAACAGGAAAGGAAAGCAAAACAAAAAACAACGGTTATCAATCCCAAGGTAAGATAGTTATTAATAACGAGACAAAAGAAAAACTCAATATTAGCGAGCTTTTAAAATCCCCAATAAGCAAATTGACTGCCAAAAAAGGACCAAAGGTTTTAATTTATCATACCCATACTACCGAATCCTATGTTGACAAGGCCGGCAACTTAAATAAAGCAAATTATCCGTCATGGACAAAAGATCCCAATAAGAGTGTTGTCAGAGTGGGAGAACAACTTGCATCAATATTAAGAAAAAACTATGGGATAGATGTGATACATAACGGATCTGTTCATGATTATCCGGATTATAACGGCTCTTATGGAAATTCCCTTAATACAGCCGTAAGTATTCTGAAAAGTTATCCATCAATTAATGTTGTAATAGACCTCCACAGAGACGGTCTTGGTGTTCAAGGCAAGAAACTCAGGGTTGTTAAGGAGGTGAATGGAAAAAAGGCAGCACAGGTTATGTTTGTAATAGGTACTAATAAAAACGGCCTTTATCACCCGAATTGGGAGGAAAACCTTAAGTTTGCATTGAAGCTTCAGGATTGCCTTAACCGAATAAGTCCAGGACTTGCGAAGCCAATTAATCTTAGCAAAAACAGGTATAATCAGCATGTATCCAATAAGGCATTAATTATAGAGGTCGGAGGAGATGGAAACCTGATGGAAGAATGCCTTGAGAGCACAAAGTACTTAGCACAGGCAATTAATGAAGTTGTTAAAAAATAAAGTGATATCAAAATTTTACATGTCTATTTAGCTTAATTTTGGGGAAATATAAATTCTGACAGAAAAGTAATGTAAAATAATATTGTTTTTATATTATTTGAGTAAATGTGATTACTTTTTTACTCAGTAAAGTTTGGCTCGGAGGAATAAAAATGAATAGAGTTGAGAAGTTTAAAGAATTGAGAATGCGTAGAAGAAGGTCTTTTTTATGCGTTGTACTATTTGTTTTTATTATTTTGGGCGGTTTTGCTACTGTTGATTATTCATTAAACAGTATTATGAATAACGAGAAAAAAATCAGGATGATTTCATTTACAAGGCTAAAAGACTCATGTATAAATATAGCGATTATGAATATGAATATGAAGATAGACTTAAAGATATTTGATAAGAGCTTGAATAAACTAAAAAAGCTATTGCAGTAAAAGGATGAAAAAATTT
>NZ_DATCTU010000010.1 GCF_036567765.1 Pseudobacteroides sp. | reverse complement strand
ACGCCGCCAGCGTTCGTCCTGAGCCAGGATCAAACTCTCAAATTAATATTTGAAAATTTAATTAGCTCTTAAATTACTTACTAGCTTTTTATAAAGTTCGCAAGTTACTCAAATTTGATTTAGCTTATAAAAGCTTCATCTAAGAGATGATCAAATGTAAGTTTAGTTTTATAAAGTGAGCGTAATAGCCAAAAAGGGGATATTACAAGCGTACTTATATAAAACTTTACAGTTGATTATCTTAAAATTAACGAGTTTCTTTCGTCTTTTTACACTGTTTACTTTTCAAAGTCCATTGCTGCGTTCGAAGCAGCTTATACATACTATCACAATCTTTTTTTGCTGTCAACACTTTTTTATTTTTATTTGTTTAGTACTGGTTTACTATTATCAGTTCGCAGCGACAGCTTATTTAATATAACACCATACAAAGTTTATCACAACACCTTAATATACTGTTATATCCTTGCTAACGTAATTTATACTTACTAATCTGCCTATTCCATGCTTATAGTCCTTTAAAATAAGTATTTCTTAGTATTCATTTTAAATTTATTATAATTATGTTTACATCATACTTTATATATTGAAGAAACGGTCAACATCTTCTCAATCTCTTCGACTGGCAGCGGCTTACTGAAATAATACCCTTGTGCTTTATCACATTTATGCTCCTTAATAAACTCCAACTGTTTTTTTGTTTCAATTCCCTCAGCAACTACTGATAACTTCATTTTGTGAGCAAGTGCTATAATTGATTCAGCAATAGCTTCTTCCTTTGAGTCTTCTGTAATCTCATTTATAAATGACTTATCAATTTTTATAGTATCTATAGGAAGCCTTTTTAAATAATTCAGTGAAGAATAGCCTGTCCCAAAGTCATCAAGAGATATTTTAACCCCTATTTCCTTTAAGTCTTTTAATATGTCCAATGTAACATTCAGATCTTCCATAACAATACTCTCTGTTATTTCAATCTCAAGGAAGTCTGCTTCAAGGCCTGTTTCCATTATAACTTCCCTTAATAAACTGGTAATGTTAGCGTGTTGAAATTGCTTACTGGTCAAATTAATCGAAATTGTAATAGGAGTATAGTTGGAATCTATCCACTTTTTTAACTGTTTACATGCGGTACGCATAACAAATTCGTCTATTTCAATGATAAGGCCCGATTCTTCTGCTGCTGGAATAAACTCTGAGGGCTGCAGGATTCCTTCTGTGGGATGATTCCACCTTACAAGTGCTTCTACACCCCTAACCTGCATTGTCTCAATATCTATCTGAGGTTGATAATATACAACAAACTCTTCATTTTTTATAGCTTTTCTAAGTCTATTTTCCATATCCAATTTTTCAGATACCCTGTCATTCATGTCCTGACTAAAGAATAAGAAGCCATTTTTCCCTTTCTCTTTTACCTGATACATTGCTGTATCGGCATTCTTATATAATGTTTGCACATCTGTGCCGTCATAAGGATATCTAACAATACCCATACTGGCAGTAATGCTAAACTCCTTGCCGCTTAGGCTGCACTGCCTGGAAAAAATATTTATTATTTTACCGGCCGTTGATTCTATTTTTTCTTTATCAAACTTGTCTGTAAGCAGTATAAGGAACTCATCTCCCCCCAACCGTGCCAATATATCACCTTTACCAATGCATTTTTTTAATTTTATAGCAATAGTTTTTAAAAGTTGGTCCCCATAATCGTGGCCCAAAATGTCATTTATCATTTTAAAATTGTCTAAATCCAGAAACAGAAGGGAAAATGTGGTTTTTTCATTGGATTCCTTCAATATATTATCAATTTTCTCAAGCATAAATGCCTTGTTTGGTAAGCCTGTAAGAAAATCATAATATGCATACTTTTTTATTTGTTTCATGCTTTCCTTCAGCTTCTTTTGTGATTCTGCCAATTTCTTGTAGCTTCTTTCATTTGAAACTTCAGTTCTATATATAATCTTTGAAATCCTTTTGATCATATAATAAAGCATGGCAGCAGTAAAGAATACATAGAACCATCCTTTATATGTCTGCAGATGACTTAGTTCCAACTTATCATTAGCTATATATGTGCTGATAATATCATCAGAAAAAAATACCCACATAAAACCAAAAATCAAATACACTAATGATATTTTTAATGGAACATATTTTAAATCCCGATAGTTTTCATATTTAAAAAAGAGGGAAAGAATTCTTGTCCTTCTGTTTTTTTCATACCCCGATCCCTTGTTTTCCTTGAAGTCCGTGCCATGCTTATTCCTTGCCATATCACCCTCCACATTTTTTTACTTTTAATGCAATACGTCACTATATATTTTTGTAGCTTAGTCAATGCATTAATGCAAATCTGGTAACTGACAGATTGAAATGTGAATTCATCTTTATCATTCTTTGATTGTCTTTAGAATAGGAGTACCAATAAGACACGACAGCATTTATTTATGTATAATTTTGAACAATGCACATGATTTACAAAGAAGACATGATTTAATTCTACCATAAAAGGACAAATTAATCCAGTAATAATGTAATTTTTCCATTACTTTGCCTTCTAAAATTAATTTCAGATATATCCCATCGCCAACAATATCCCTATTCATAACTTCTAGCCATACTTATGAAGTCACCTATCTTCTTCTCATCCTTAAATCCGTCTGTTTCTACACCGCTGCTGACATCAAGTACCATTGGATTTACCATGTTCCTCGCACTTATTAGATTAGCAGAACTTAGCCCTCCGGCAAGTATTATATTTCCATACTTTTTTGCATTTACTGCAAGTCTCCAATCAAATATCTTTCCAACTCCACCATAGCTTCCTTCAACGAAGGTATCCAATACAAAACCATCTGCCTTATACTTTTCCATCTCCAATAAAGTTATCTCATCCCTGACCCTGAAAGCTTTCCAAATCTGAATCCTTTTGCGTTCTGCAACCAGTGGATTTGGTGATTCAGTCGGATAAAGCTTCAGAAGCTTATCGTTCAGCTCTTCAAAAAAAACTGGCCTTTCATCTCCATGAATTTGCAAAACATCAAGTTCACATATTTTTATAGCCTCAATAATATTATCGCAGCTTTCATTTACAAAAACACCGACTTTTTTGATAGAAGGCTCTAGACTTTTTGCCAAATGGGCCGCCTCACTGAAGCTTACCCTTCTTTTGCTGGGTGCAAATACAAAGCCAATATACTCCGGAAGATATTTATTTACATACATAACATCTTCCTTTCTTCTTATTCCGCAGATCTTAACCTTTGACATTTTATCACACCCTTATTTCATCGATTTTTTCCTTTATTGAAGGTGCTCGCATGAAAGTTTCTCCAATAAGCACCGCGTCAATCCCAAGCTCCTTCAGATATATCATATCTTCACGACTTTTTATTCCGCTTTCACTAACTACCGCTTTGTCATGGGGAATGCAGTTCATAAGCTTTTCGGTTGTTTTTAGATCAACATCAAATGTTTTTAGATTTCTATTATTGATACCTATTATTTTTGCTCCAGCGTCAATGGCACGAAGTGTTTCTTCCTTATCATGCACTTCAACTATGCACTGCATTCCGAGAATACCAGCTATTGCCTGAAATTTTCTTAGTTCATCATCGTTAAGTATCGATACTATTAAAAGTATGGCATCTGCACCAATATACCTGGCCTGGTATATCTGCCATAAATCTATTATAAAATCCTTTCTTAAAATTGGAAGTGGGATTGACTGCCTTATTCTAACAAGGTATTCATCCGAGCCTTGAAAGAAGTTCTTCTCAGTTAGTACTGACAAAGCTTGAACATCTGATGCATGATATTCCTTTGCAATTTCCAAGGGATTAAAGGCCTCTTTAATAATCCCCTTGGAGGGAGAAGCCTTCTTAACCTCGGAAATAATAGAAACCCTGCCTTCTCTTTTTATTGCCTTAAAAAAATCTATGGGCTTATGAAGCCCCGGTCTGGATAGTCTCTGTTTCCAACCATCGATACCAATCTGCTTCATTTCCTCACTTAACTGCATTCTTTTTGCGTCAACAATTTTTTCCAAAATCATACCTTAGCCGTTCCTTTCACACTAGTTTAGAAGTATATGCTATCAATTGCTGAAGTTTATCGTTTGCACTTCCTGAATCAATTATTTGACTTGCCAATTTGATACCTTCCCCAATACTTCGCACTTTTTTTCCTACATACAGAGCAGCTGCCGAGTTCAAGAGGACAATATCCCTTTTAGGTCCTTTTTCTCCGTTAAAGATTGAGAGTATTATTTCGCTGTTAGCCTTTGCATCTCCACCCATTAGCTCATCCTTCGAGCATTTCTTTAATCCGAAATCCTCCGGGTCTATCTCATAGCTTATAACACTGCCAGCCTTTACCTCAGATACCATTGTTGAATCGGTAATTGTTATTTCATCCATACCATCCATTCCATGAACCACCATTGCTCTCTCGGTGCCAAGCTTTAAAAGCACCCTGGCAAGGGTCTCAGTCAGCTTGTTGTCAAACACACCCATGACCTGCCCCTTAGCACCTGCAGGATTTGTAAGGGGGCCCAGCACATTGAATATAGTTCTTATTCCAAGCTCTTTTCTAGGCCCTGCAGCGTACTTCATTGACTTGTGAAATGCAGGTGCAAACATAAAACATATTCCTATATCCTCTATACACTTTTTAGCCTGCTCCGAAGTTATGTTTATGTTTACTCCAAGGGCTTCAAGTACATCAGCACATCCTGTCATACTTGAAACCGACCTGTTTCCGTGCTTTGCAACAGGTACTCCGCCTGCTGATGCTACCAACGCAGATGCAGTAGATATATTAAAGGAGTTTGAGCCGTCTCCTCCTGTGCCGCAGGTATCTATAAAATAATCAAGATCCGGGAAAAATCTTTCTGCTTTATCCCTCATCACTCTGGCACAGCCGGTGATTTCTTCTACAGTTTCTCCCTTTACACGCAGTGCTGTTATAAAGCTTCCTATCTGAGCAGGAGTAGCGTTACCTTCCATAATGGAATTCATAGTGTCTATTACCTCAGCTTCAGTTAAGTCAACCGGTAAAATCAACTTCTTTATAGCCTCTTGTATCATCTAAACCACCCTCTTTTTATTTTAACCCCAATTGTTATTGTTTTATATTAATTGCTTATTATTAATTATTTGTTTTTATAGAAAGAAAATTTTTTATTATGTCCTTCCCGTGAGGTGTCAATATAGACTCCGGATGGAACTGTATTCCATAGATGGGGTATTCCTTATGCATTATCCCCATGATTTCCCCATTCTCCGTTTTTGCCGTTATTTTAAGTTCCTGTGGAAGCGAGGAATTCTCAACTATCAAGGAATGGTATCTTCCTGCCATTATCTTATCCGGCATTCCCTTGAACAAGTCGCTTTCATTGTCTATATCAATCTTTGATGCCTTTCCATGCATAAGCTCTCCAGCGTGTATAACCTTTCCTCCATAGGCCTCTCCAATAGACTGAT
This sequence comes from Pseudobacteroides sp., assembly GCF_036567765.1. Lineage (NCBI taxonomy): Bacteria > Bacillati > Bacillota > Clostridia > Eubacteriales > Oscillospiraceae > Pseudobacteroides > Pseudobacteroides sp. The sequence continues at coordinate 20,681 of NZ_DATCTU010000010.1, read as the reverse complement.
GTCCGAGACAAACCCCAAGCAAAGGTATTTCCCTCCCAATACTTTTTATTAGTTCGACAGATATGCCTGCATCCTTTGGGAATCCTGGACCTGGTGAAATTATAATATGACTTGGTTTCTTTTCTCTTACCTCGTCAATGGTTATTTTGTCGTTTCTGTATACCTCAATGTCAGGATTCATTTCTCCAATGTATTGATATAGGTTATACGTAAATGAATCATAGTTATCTATAATTATTATCATCTTATACCACCTACTTCCTCCAACGCTTTTAACAATGCTTTAGCCTTATTAATTGTCTCTTCATACTCCACCTCAGGAACCGAATCTGCAACAATTCCTGCACCAGCCTGAATATAGGCCTTGTTATCCTTTATGACCATGGTCCTTATTGTGATACAGCTGTCTAGATTTCCGTTAAAACTCAAATACCCGATTGCACCTGCATAAGGTCCTCTTTTTACATTTTCCAGTTCATCAATTATTTCCATAGCCCTTACCTTTGGTGCCCCAGATACGGTACCTGCTGGAAGAACGGACATAAGTGCGTCAAATGGAGTTTTATCCTCACGCAGCTCGCCAATAACATTTGTTACGATGTGCATAACATGGGAATATCTTTCAACATGCATAAGATTATTTACTTTTACGGTCCCATACTTGGATACTTTGCCGATATCGTTTCTTCCAAGGTCAACCAGCATGGTATGTTCTGCACATTCCTTTTTATCCGCCAAAAGATCTTTTTCTAAAGCCTCATCCTCTTCTTTTGTAAGCCCTCTTTTCCTTGTACCGGCTATAGGGCATGTTTCAGCTGTTCCACCCTCAACCCTTACAAGCATTTCCGGAGACGACCCGATAAGCCTGTAGTCCTTGAACTTAAGGTAGTACATATACGGCGAAGGGTTTATAACCCTCAAAACCCTATATATATCAAGAGGTTCATGCTCTGTCTCAACGCACAGCCTTTGTGAAAGAACCACTTGGAATATATCTCCGTCCTTAATATATTGCTTTGCTCTTAGGACATTTTCGCAAAATTTTTCCTTTGAAATGTTACTTATAAAATTCAATACATTTTTATCAGTATTTTGTACGGGTCTAATATTCTCATTAATCTTCCATCTGGTAGTTAAAATCTCTTTGTAAATAGCTTTTATTCTCTCTGTAGTACTGTTGTATGCTCTTTCAATGTTGCCATTAACATGCATATTTACGATGATATGAATCTTTTGCTTCAAATGATCAAAAACTATAACCTCGTCTGTGAACATAAAATGACTTTCCGGAAGCTTCAGATCATCCTCCGGTACATTTGGAAGATTTTCATAATATCTTATAAGGTCATAACCGAAGAATCCTACTGCACCACCATTAAATCTCGGCAGCTTTGGAATTTCCGCTCCACGGTATTTCTCCATCATTATTTTAATTGTCTCTATAGGATTACCCTCTTTAACAGTCTCATTTCCATTCCTGTCTTTAATATAGTTTTTGCCATTGCCGCTCCTTACTAATAAAAACGGGTTTCTACCGATGAAGGAGTATCTTGCCCACTTTTCCCCACCCTCGACGCTTTCAAGTAAAAAGCAATATTCACTGTCTTCAAATCTTTTAAATAAACTGATTGGTGTTTCCATATCTGCATAAACTTCCAACGTTACAGGTATAATATTGTACTCCTTGGATAATTTTACAGTGTCAGATAGTTCTGGATAGAACATTAAAATACCTCCTCCCGGTTTTGGAAAATGACAAGAGAATTTAAGGTATGTACAAAATCACTTGGGATTTTGCAGCATCAAAAAAGCCAGTCAAGAATGACTGGCAGAATAATCAAAATATTTACATGCCTATCTATTCTCGTCTCATCTATTCTTATCTAATCTCTTCTCATCTATTCCATACTAATTTTCAACTAATACCCTTAACACTAAATAAAGGTATAATTATCATAACATAAATTATGCAAAATTGCAAATAAAAAATATCGTCTATTATAATCTATTTTTTTACTTCTTATGGTCATTACACACCACTAGTACCACTTTTAACCACACAACCTTAACCATTCTATAATTTTATTACTTTTTTGGTATTTCAATTCCATTTTTATCATTTATGTGATAAAATTATGTAAATTGTAACATGTGCCAATTATCTTATATTATTTTATACTTAGGGGAAACAATGTTAATATAAAATTTTACGCTTATAGGGAGGTTTTATTAATGAAAAACAAAAGAAGCAGTTATTTAGTAAAAGCTTTATCAATTGTATTATGCCTCACTTTCTTGTTTATGACATCATCCACTATAGCATTTGCGGGTAAGAACGATCCGGCAGCACCAAAAAAAGTTGAAGTGGACTCTATGCAGACATTTTTGTTAGATTCAATTGCAAGTAAAAATAATACAGAAATTGCAAATTATATATCAGCTGTTACTAAGAAAAACCTTACAGCAACAACTGAGAGTATAGCAAAGGCTATAAAGGGCAATTGGAATTCAAAAAATGGCCAAGCTGAAATCAAATCCATATTGGTTAAGTATCTTCTCTTCACTACAAAAGCTAAGCTCGGTTTCACAGCGATAATAAGAGAAGGAATCAGCGATGTGGTAATACCAAAGGATTTCTCAAGCAAAATAAAAGCTAAAATAAATGCTGATATTACAGGAAACAGCAAGGATGACCGCGGCTTAAAATTCATGGTTAAGTCACTTCAAATTGTACAGAAGCTTGTTACTTCATTAAGTGAAGAAAAAGTAGTGACACTTAAGTTAAATAATTTACTTGTTCCTAAGTTCGAATTTAACCGTTTAGAAAATTATCCATTCGTAACTTCTAGCGTTACAGAAGTTTTCCAAACAATGAATACATTACCATTCGATGGTGATTTTGATTCCTTTACTACATATTATGAAAAGTTCTTAAATTCTTGTAATGTTTATGATGCTATTTCATTCCTTTATCTGTTAAAGGACAACAACATTCAATATCAACTTGCTTTAGAATAAGAATTAACTCATTTCCCCAGTATAATTAGCATTGTTTAGTCATGCATAGATATTCGGCACTTTTACAAAACTGCTACAGGAAATTATGGTACATGCAATACTTCAGTACCATAATTTCCTGGATTTTTATAATTTAAGCAAGTAAAACATTATTTCGATCTTATTGGATAGTTCTTTTGAAATGCCTTTGATACTCGCTTTGTTTCTTCCAATTCCTGTGTTTTTTCCTTCATTGGGTCTGAATTTATGCCTTTTGTTTTATTCTTTCCCATAATAAGTCCTGCCTTTCTAATGCTATAAATTAAGTATTCCATATTAATATCAATTTAATTTTAGTTTTACCTTAGCAATGAAAATTATTTGTTTTTATTCTAGCTCTTTTGCCCAATTAATGAGAAAAATCACTAACAATCACCTCAAATCATATGAATAATCATAAGAAAGACTAAGTATTATAAATTGATTAAATTTATAAATTTTGTTACAATCATTTTGACATAATTAAAAATGCTAATAATCTTACATTTATGGCTTTTAATAAATACTATAAATACGGTATAAGATATATGCTGGGAGGATTTATATGAGCTTTTTTTCAAAATCGCGAAGTAGGGGACATTATCCTAAACACAATCACGGAAGCGGTTACTATAAAAGATCAAATGGCTCGGGAAGTATACTCGACAAGCTTTTAAAGGCACTGCAGAGTTCTAGAAGTCATTCTTCATCTTTCTCTGACCATCATGGAGGAAACTATCATAACCGTCATCGCAGAAAAAGCTCATGGTCCTAGATTTCCTGATGTCTAGGAAATTATCAAGGTTTAAAAGCTTCTTTGAGACTTTGTTCGGACGTGAGAAGAAGTATGAGCCCACAGAGCAGGTTGGAGAGTATACTATTGAGGAAATACTTGGAGAAGGCCGGTTCGGCTTTTGCTACCGGGTTTCTCGTAATGGTTCGCTTTTTGTTCTCAAACAACTTAAAAAAAGAATGCTGAAAAAATCCGGTACAAAGGTGAGGTATGAGGAGGATATATTAAAAAGTCTTCTGCATAAAGGTATACCCCGATTTATTGAAAGAATTGAGCTTGACGACTTCTATGGTTATGTTCTTGAATACAAGGAAGGCAAGACTTTTGAGCACATAATTTATCTAGACCAACATAAGTTTACAAGGAAAGAGATATTCAATATTGGTATACAGCTTTTGGATATTTTGAAATATCTTCACTCAGCAGGGATTATTCATAGGGATATCCGTGTGCCAAATACACTTTATGATGGTCATAATGTAAACCTTATAGATTTCGGCCTCGCCCGCCTTATTAATAATGAGAAATACATGAAAGACATGGATTTTGCTTTTTTGGGTGATTTTCTTCTTCACCTTTATTACTCTTCTTTTGAATACACAGGTAGAAAAAAGCTTCCATGGTATGAAGAACTAGCCCTAATGGATAAGGAGCTCATGTTTTTAAAAAGGCTTATGGGCGTTGGAGAAAGGTATAGTAATATCCATCAGGTAGAGGATGATTTTTACAATGCCTTTGAGGACATAACCATATGAATTTATAAATTATGAAAGGAAACTTGAATGTCAGAAAATCATTCACACGAGTTATCACATAAGGATAATTCTGCTTTTATAAATGCCGATGAATGCTATAATTCATCTGTTCAGAAGGCTGGCGATTATTTTAAATCCCTTTATGACCAGGTTGTCCGTAAGAGCTATATACCCATTTTGACAAAGGATTTTCACTCCTGGAAACACAATCATATGGCTCATTTAAAGCTGCCCGCTTTTTTAAGTAAGCACCTGCGACCTGATCCTAGCGATTACCGCCGTTACATCCAATGGTTAAATTATACCGGAAGACTTGACGCATACCTTGACCGGAGCATATCCTACATTTTCATGCGGGATCTGGGTAAAGCCCTTGATTCACCTGATACCAAAAAGCGTATAAGACATGTTGTAGAAAAGCTTACATATCAACTAACACGTTCAACTTCGTCAGATAATAAAAGCCAAAATGAGATACTCGATATGGCCTGGTTGTACCGCAAGGCACAAAAAGAGCATATTGAATCCACCATGATTTGGTTAATAGATAAACTTAAGACCGTATCCTCACATATTCCTGAAGGAATGGATGCGGAGCAGGCTGAGCGTAAGCTTATTAAAATCATAGCCGGCGTTCTCATGCATGAATTTGAGGAGATTAATGAAAATACGCCTATAGAAGTACGAGCATATAAACTTGATTCTGCAATTCGCCTTGGTTATTCATACGGCCTTACATATCCCTTCATTGATGACATCCTTGATGCAAATGTGCTGTCGCCTGAAGAGAAAAGCCGATACTCCGATTTAATTCGTACATCTCTTCTAAATGGCTTAGTGCCGGAACTAGGTGAATGGACCGGAAATAATAGTGAGCTTATAAGATATATCCATTCGGAGCTGCGGGAGGCCTTTATGTGCATTAAGGAGCATCAGAAGCCGCAGTATCTGAAATCGTTTTTTGAGCAGGCTTATGTCTTCTTTTATTCTCAAGAAACAGACCGCAATAAGGAGTTATCAAATGCAACCTATACGAATGAAGACCTTTATATACCTATTATTTTGAAATCCTCCTCCTCCAGACTTATTGCCCGATCAGTTTCAGGTGCAGATGAAGATAAGGGATTCGATTTAAGGACATTCTATTATGGTATTTACAACCAATTGGCAGATGACTTTGCAGATATGTTTGATGACATGGATGCAGGGGCAGTAACTCCCTATACTTATTGGATGAAATACCACAGTCAGCGGCCGGACCTAATAAATCCATTCGAATTGTACTGGTCTGTTATATCCAACCTTATACATAACGTATATAATTCAGATCCTAATGCCACTGAGATAATTTTGGACCGTGCTGTTAATGGACTAAAGCGCTGCAAGGCACGATTAGGGGTCCAAAAATACAATGAGCTCATGAACCTACTAACATCGGATATTACTGAATTTAATAAAACAGTGCAAAAGATTGTAAAAAAGGCAGATGATGTTGATTTTTTCGACAAGCTCCTGCGGGATCATATGCTGACAGGTATTAGAAATGAAAAAGAGCAGCGTAATATCTTTGAAGATACCATGAAAGATATCCGCAGCAAGATAAACAAGACTCTTTGCATAAAAAATACAGCACAAGATCCCAGTCTCGACCAGACTATTGTAGATGCTGCAAACTACAGCCTTGAGGCTGATGGCAAGCGTGTCAGGCCGCTCATTGCATGGATTTTGGCAAAGGATGCTTATGGACTAAATCCGGAAGCACTGGTTCCTCTATTCAGATCTCTTGAATATATGCATACTGCATCCCTTATTTTTGATGACTTGCCATCCCAGGACAATGCAGATGTCCGGCGGGGCCGCCAGACACTTCATAAGCGTTATGATTTTGCCACAGCCGAATTGACAGGGCTGTATCTGACACAAAAATCTGTCCAGGAGCAGTCATATTTAAACAAATTTTCTCCTGAAGCAGTCTTAAAACTTATTAGTTATTCATCCGGAGCAGCACAGGACATGTGTAAAGGGCAGCTGATGGACCTCCAGTCAAAAGGAAAGGAACTTACCCTTGAGCAATTGGAAACAATCTGTTTTTATAAAACCGGTATAGCATTTGAGGCCTCTCTGGTTATGCCTGCTATTCTTGCAGAGGCTAAGGATTCAGATATTGAGGCTTTGAAAAAGTTTGCCCGTTTCTGCGGCATTACCTTCCAGATAAAAGATGACCTTCTTGACGCTGAAGGAGATCCCAGCATATTGGGAAAACCAACGGGTAAGGATACGGAAAACAAAAATTCCACATTTGTAACTGTACTTGGCCTTGATGAGGCACGAAAACAAATGTGGAACCATTATTGCAATGCTGTTGAAGCATTGAATGTATTGCCTTATAACATCACCTTTCTCAGGCAATTGTTGTACTATGTCATAAACAGGGATCATTAGTTATTTGCTATTTTTTGATGATGACTATCGGCAGCTTCCACCACTGATGACTCCTTCTAGTATTACCGGTCCGGTTGCACCGGTAATAGAATTGGAAGTTCCGATTGCTACTCGTGAATTTGGAACTATTGAAGCAGCAGTAGGAAGCTCCACTCTTGTTGACCATGTTGGCGGATCCTGCGGTGTAGGGAACATCTCATTACCAAAACCACCAATATCGGGAATAAAAATATCCCCGGTATACATATTGTAATTACCGAAAAATCCAGGCCGAGGCAATGTGGCCATAAAACTTACTCCCTGCCCTCCTCTAGGAGCAAAGCCTATATAAGCAACTCCTCCTGTACCAAAGGGTACACGACCCTGGGGCTGTAAGGAAATACAGCAGGGATAAGGTATCATACCCGGCACACATAGAACATCCCCCGGGAATAATATGTTGGGGTTTGGAATATGGGGGTTATTTGCTGCAAGTGCCTCTATTCTTAGCCTGAACATTTGTGCAATAGTGTAAAAGGTATCCCCCGGAAGAACTGTGTAGCGGCCTAGAAATGCGGGTGGACAATTTTGGGGAACTCTTGGCATAAATACTACCTCCATAGAAGAGTCTATGATACAGTATATTATTCCAAATATGATTTGGTATACCTATTTTCCCCAGATACCCCCAGATACTGCTTCCAGTACATCAAAGTTTGCCTTGTTACGTAATATATACCATAATAAATACATTAGAATAGTTAAATTTCTCATTTACTACTTATCGGGAATAAGTATTATTCACATTGTTATTTCCAGCTATGAATATTATAATAAGATAAATTGGATACAATCTGGTTTTGCCCTGTTAAAACTTTTAAATAATGCTGCAAAGGCTTGCAGTAAGTTTACAGAGTATCGAGAGGAGAACTTAATATGACAACCGAAAAAATAAAGTGGGGAATTCTTGGTTATGCAAGAATCGCAAAAAATCATGTTATACCTGCAATACTAAAATCAAATAACTCAATACTATATGGAATTGCAACTAGAGATCCCGAAAAATTGAAGGAATGCCAGAAAGCTTACAATGATATTAAAGCATACGACAATTACCAATGCCTTTTAGATGATCCTGATATTCAGGCGGTCTATATACCTCTTCCCAATGGGCTACATAAGGAATGGGTAATTAAGGCTGCCCGCAAGGGAAAGCACATCTTATGTGAAAAACCTATTTCTATAAGCTCCTCAGAGTGCATTGAAATGATTGAAGAATGTAGAAAAAACAATGTAAAGCTTATGGAAGCTTTCATGTATAGATACACCATCAGGACCAAAAAAGTTTTGGAATTGATAGAAAGTAATATAATAGGCCAAATAAAGCATATATATTCTACATTCAGCTTTCTGTTAAACAGAGAAGACGATTATCGATGGGATATATCCCAGGGCGGGGGTGCTTTATTTGATATCGGCTGTTATCCACTTAATTTTATAGGGATGATTTTAAAAACCGCTCCTATATCAATGACAGCAGATTATGTTCTTAAAAACGGTGTTGATTCAAGATTCAGTGCAATTTTAAAATACCCAAATGATATTGTAGCTGATATAAGCTGCGGTTTTGACGGATACTATAACCAACTATCCCAAATAACAGGTACTCTCGGTAATATTCTTATTCCTGATACTTTTTCCGACTATGAGGGTAAAATAATAGTAAGAAAGGATCAATATTCAGAGGAAATATCGGTGGATGAATGTGAAAGGTACCTTCTGGAAGTTGAAGATTTTGCAGACTCCATTATATGCGATAGAGACCCTCTAATCTGTATGGATGAGACTTTAAGGAATATTAAAATAATTGAGGAACTGCTTAAAATAACATACAGGCAGTAACCATTATGAATGGCAGGTGATAACCGATGGTACCATTTAGTTTGTTGTTATATATAATAATAGTTGGTGTGGTCTTTTCTGGAATCGCAGTTCTTATTTCCAGATTGGCAAAAAACATGGGGTTACTCAAATATATACCTGGTGCTATCTTGCTTATATTGACAGGATTTTTCATAGTTAAAGCCAGGTGGTTCTCAGAAGGTATGGAAGGCTTAGGTTATATAATATTTGCTATTATAGCTGGTGGCGGATGTATCATATCACTTATGGTTCCTGCAGCATTAGACCTATATAAAAAGTTTCATAAATAATATCAAAAAAGAAGAAGCTCTTTTCCCTATTTAATATTTAATTAATTTACTTACAGTAAATACCGATAAATTATTTATATTAAATTCTTGGAGAGGAGCTTTATTATGTTTAAAACCTACGATTTCTCTGTAGACTTAAGCAATATTGATAGAAATGCCTATATAAATGAAGCTGCCAGACTAACTGATGATCTTACACCCCATCAGGGTGAAACAGTTCGAGCTTTTACACAAGACAAAGCTTCTTTTGGAGAGACTCCTGAAGTTTATAAAATAACAGTTAAGGACTTTATTGAGAAAAAGAGAAACATCCCCCACATTTTCAGCCAATTGTCGGAGGATTATGACTTTTACTGGATCCGATTTCCTGTAAATTTTATAAAAAAGAGTGTATGGGCATTTAATAAATTGGAAGTAATAATTGATCTCCTTGCTGATCCCGAGAATCCCCAGAGATATCCCAAAGCTTTTCAAGTATTACCTGACAAAAAGTTTTTATATCCTCTTCAATCAAGCAGTTCCATAGCTGTAAATATTGATGACAATTTTCAGTTTTCAGCCGATCCCAGAGTTGAAACTCATGATTTATTTACACTTGCCCAGGTATCTGCAAAATCGGAGTCAAATACAGGCATGGTGCTTGGTCCCCTTAAATATTCTTTGAAAAGGGCACGAGTGGATCATTCAGATATAGGCAACCAGTGGATATTCTGGATGTTGGATGGAATAGAGTTTGTGCAGGATTCTTCGCCAGACTTGGTAATAATAACTCAAATTGCAAAAAACACAGAAAAATTAAATATACGGGCACAACTTCAGGCATACTGTGACTTTTCTCTATTGCATGAAGACATACAAACAGTAGTCGGCAGCTTACCTGATGACATTAAAAGATTTTTTATAAAGGGTTGTCCTGCTTCAGATATAAAAGAATACCGTTTAACCCTGTAATAACTTAGGGAGCAAATCCGCATTTGGATTTGCTCCCTAATATTGCTTTAATGATATAGCCATATATTATTTTTGATAAACACGCACATAATCAACATAATACTTTAGCGGGAATGCAGTTTGGGAAGGATCTCCCCCGTTATTTCCTCCAATAGCCAGGTTTATAAGCATATAATGCGGCTGGCGGAAAGGGTTGTATGTTCCGTTAGTTGCACTGTTAACACTAAATGTATTTAGAAGTTCATTATCAACATAAAGCTTTATGTTATCTGCGTCCCATTCCATAACCCAGGTATGGAATTCATTAGACCAACTAGAGCTATAATTGGAAATAGCCTTTGTAAAGGAATCCCATACAATTGATCCTTGAGGATTTTGATATGCAACATTGGCCAAAATCTTTCCCTTATAAAACTCCATAATGTCTATTTCACCGCATTTAGGCCAGCCATTACTTGTTCCTAATGTCCACCATGCGGGCCAGCTGCCTTGAGGTGTGGGAATTTTGGCACGCAGTTCAAAGCGACCGTATTGCCAGGTTCTTTTGCCGCTTGTGTTTATACTTGCGGAAGTGTATTTATATCCGCTGTAATCCTCTCTTCTCGCTTCAATAACAAGATTCCCGTCCTCTAATCTTGCATTTTCTGTCCTGTTGGTATAGTATTGTACCTCGTTATTTCGTTTGTAACCGATTTCATAGCCCCAATCCGATGTGTCAATGGAGGTACCGTTAAACTCGTCACTCCAAACCAGCCTCCAGCCGGGAATGCTAGAAGGTACAGAAGTCGGAATAGGAGTGTTAGATGCAGGTAAGTTTGTAATTACTGTATTAAACTTCTCTGCGAGCTTTATAACATCAGCCATATTTATAGCACCGTCTGAATTGACATCATAAGCATCCTTATATTTGCCGTCTCCTTTAACGGAATTAAAGGCCAAAGCCAATAAGATTACATCAGACATGTTTATTGCACCGTCGGAATTTAAATCCAAAGACTTAACAGTTGAATTTTGTGTTGGTGTTGATGGTACTTTTGTTGGTGTTGATGATATCTTTGTCGGTGTTGGTGTTTGCACTGCAGGGTCATCAACAGGAACCAATTTCCAATGCTGATTCTTCCCTCCTGCATCCCCCCATTGCTGTACCAGAGCACCGTCATCAAGAGACTGCTTTGTAACATCAAGCAGCTTTCCGCTGTTGCGGTTAATAATTTTATAATAGCCGTTACCAGTATCCGTGAGGCTCCACTGCTGATTGTTTCCTCCGGTACTGTTCCATTGAATAACAGCTCCTCCGTCATCTTTAGACTCATCGCTTACATCCAGCGTCTTCCCGCTTTTTACATTAACTATTCTTTTGTATCCGCTTGCCACATCTATAAAGTGCCACTTCTGGCTTTCTGCTCCATTATCACTTTGTTGTATTGCCCTGGCTCCGTTGTCCATAGATGCACCAGTAATATCCAGCACCTTACCGCTGTTCTCGTTTACCACCTTATAGCATTGTACATTTCCTAAGTCTTCTTTTATTGTACCTGCAGCTGCATCAATCTTTATCGAATTATAAAAAGGCAATTCAAGTACTGTATCCGATTTGAACACCAATGGAAGCCAGACATACTGAGAATCGTTAACTTTTCCATTCCAGGCACCGGCCCATCTGTCTCCTGTATAAAGATATGTAGTTCCGTTAGGTCCTTGTACAGGAAGTATGTATGCCGGTTGGGAATTGTAAGTAGTGTTGTTGCCAATATTGATTAAATCGGACCATCCACTACTAAGGCTTTTTGAATAAGCATACTTAGCCTGATTAGGAGTCCAGCCTGTACAACCTGAAGTTATGAGATAATAATAATCATCCCTCTTGATGAGGCAGGGTGCTTCTCTCTGCTTTCCTACATAAAGCTTTGCCTTTAATGAAGCTATTTTTTTATAGTCAGCTGTAAGCTCATATAAAATCAAATCCATGTTCTCATTTGCTGCTGAAATAAAATACCCTTTTCCGTCAGTATCAACGAACACACTGCAATCTCTTGACATATAGCCCGGCTTGTCGTGATCTATTACTCCTGAATTAGCAAGGGGTCTGAAGCTTCCTTGATATGTATAATTACCGTCAGGCGTACTGCAGTATGCAACAGCTGCTCTCGCCTCTCCATAGTGAACCCCGTTTTCCCAATGCATCCACATGACAAATTCTTTTGTTGAGGCATTGTACATGACCTTTGGCCTTTCAACGTTACACTTATTTAGTTCAGCAGCAGAACTGGGCTTTAATACCTCACCGCGATACTCCCAATTCATTAGGTCAGTTGAACGATAACATCGAACCCCTAAAAAATAGTTTGAAGAATCACGGTATTCACCATACCAATAATAATAGTCACCATACTTTAGAAGGCTTCCGCCATGTGCATGAATTACATTTCCCGAAGTATCCTTAAACTGAGTACCGTTAGTCAGACTTGTTACCGCTGCATTTGCTGCCGAGTTAATTGAAATGCAAGTAAGTAAGGAAATCAGCAGCATAACTAAAATGTACTTACATTTTTTTAACATAAAGCTCCTCCTGCTTTCCTCAACAAAATCATTGCTTAACTTTACTTCTATCATCTTTCTCCCCCTTTTGATATATTTAAATTTTCTGATGGTTTGTATAATATTTCACATTGTATTTATTTTAAATATATCACTTTCTCGGAATATTTTACATGTATTTATTTGACTACATGATTAATAATAAAACCACATAAATTATGATGATTTTTCCCCGTATAGATATTGGGCTTTATGAAAGTAGATTTTTACGCCAAAAACGGCAAGCTAAAATTTGCTCGCCGTTTTTAGCAATGAATCAATTAAAATTAATAAGAAGAACTAGTTGTGTTAAATTTCTTAATGGCTATAAATATATCCACCATATTAATGGCACCATCCCTGTTAAAGTCCAGATCAACTACATATCCCTCACCTGTTGATTCGGTATTAAATGCCTTGGCTAATTGCATCAGATCCACTATATTGATTGTGCCATTCTGTACACCATTTATTGCTACGTCACCTGCCCATAAAACTATGGGAGTATCCTTGGATGAAACTACTACATTACCTGTTCCGGTTACATTAACATTCCTTTTAAGATAGCCTGGCTTGCTTATTTCAAGTGTGTATTCCTTCATATCTTCCGGTATATCAGATATTATAAAGTGTCCATTAGCATCTGTCTTTGTGAATATGTCAGTTCCGGCTAATTTAACTGTAAATCCTGACTTTATCTGTGCTTCAACATCAGGTAAATATTCAAAATCCACAGAAACATAACCTGATATTTTTGTTTTATCACTATTTAGAACAATTAATTTGCTGTTGTCACTTGTATACAGCTCTTCTTCATCTGCTGTAACAGTAAAGTACAATATCTCTGTGTCTTTTCCTGCACATATTTGATTTTTATCAAAATGATATTCATACTTCACTATATCATTAAAATCATCTATAACCTTTGTATCTATGACTTCACCATCCGTACTTCCTTTTGTCACCTTTAACACCGCTCCTGAAGGTACATGGCTCAAGTTTGAAATATTGGCTGCAACATGTTCAATATTTCCTTCGCTGTACCTTTCAATTTGTAATGTTATGTCGGTATATCCTATAGTAAATTGTTTAGTGTTATCGCTTAAATTATATTCCTCATCATCTGAAGCAGTAACCTTGATACTGTACGTTTTCTTGGTTATAGTATCGGGCAAATCCATGAGTGCGGTTACATTTTTAGTCTCACCCGGCTTTATACTTACCTTCACAGATGATGAATTGACGACTTCTCCGTTTTCCATAATGTCAACAACCACTTCTTCAACGCCAATTTCACCATTATTGGTTACATCTGCATCAATTGCAAACTGTGTTCCAGGAATGACTTTACTGTGATCAAAGCTAATGCTGTCAACTGACAGATTGTATGATGGAGTTAATTTTATAACGCAAAGATCAGCCTGTTCACTTCCATCAGTTAACTGTGTCAATTTATTGAAAGCTATTTTTAAGTTGCCATCGCTGTCAAAAACACCATCGGGAGTAAGAATTTCTTTTCCAATACTGGATACTTTTACAGCCTCGCTCCATTCACTTCTTTCTGAATCGTAGATTGCAGAATATATTTCGGTAGAGCCATTTGCAGAGCTCGGCCAGATTATTGCCAATTCATCCTTATTACCTGCAAGAACTTTAAATTCATCCTTCAAGCCTGTTTTTGGCCCCTTGAAAACATTATCTGGCGTGGTGCCAAGACTATTTATATACGATATATTCCCTTCATTATACCAATACAAAGCAGATTTTCCATTAAAGACCGAAAAGGCAGGTGCCGAATCCAAAGTGTTGTTATTTGTAAGTCGTATACTTGTGCTGCCAGGTCTTACTGTATAGATTTCCCTGTCATTTACAGTTTCAAGCACATTGTCTTCATCTAAAACATAGGCAACTGTAAATGAATCTTCAATAAAACCTGCACTTATAGACGGAACAGCATTTAAACCTTCACAAAGCACCTCGGGACTGGACCATTTATCATCTTCCAATTCGCAATAGTATATTGAGTTTTTTCCATTAACACCGAATATATCACTTTCATTATTGCTTGTCCATGTGATATAAGCCTTATTTCCGTATGCCGCTATTTTAGGTAATGTATCAAGCAAATCGTTTTTAGTCAGTTGAACAGCTGTCCCAAAGGTGTTGGTTTGCACATCAAATTTGCTTACAGCAATTTCACCGGAACTTGCAACCTGCTCCAGTGTAACATCGTCAGCAAACTTCTTGTTGCTGTTCTGCCAAACAACATAGATATTACTTCCATCAGCTGCCAATTGAGGATAAAAGTCTGCCGTACCGTCATCAGCTACTGCCATCGGTTCACTCCATGAATTAGTTTCTTTATTGTATATGGAATATACCAGCATTGTTCTGTTTGAAGATGTTCTGTCCTTATTATCTGAAACCCAAACCAGAATCTGCCCATCACCATAATTTACTAATTGTGGTTGTGCGTTAGGATATATGTTGGTTCCCAATACTTTAACCTCTTTATTTGTAAAATCAGGAGCCGCTGCAATCCCCATTGGATACTGTGTTTGCCCATTTCCGTTCCATACTGAAGGCCTGCTTATGTAATCTCTTTGCATTAAAGAATACTCATTTATATTGTACATATCAAATTTGTCAAACTCAGGCGGCAGTGCCATATAATTGTTTGTAGGGTGCGATTCATATATGTTCCATGTGCCTTTTGCTATTGATTTTTTAGCTTCGAAAAATAATGCTTTAACTTTTAAGTTCAAGCCTCCTGTTAATGTTATCTTCAAATAATCATCAGCATCACGGATCAGGAATTCAAGCTCTGCTTCGCCGGTACCACCTACCGTCAAAACATTAGCTATTCCTATCCCCCCTCCTATTTCAAATCTAGGCGTTATTTTCAGCTCCGATTTCAGCTTTATCTTACCAAGCCCTGGTGAATATCTCTCTATATCACAAATAGATTCAAGCTTGATTCCCCCGCCGATTTCAAAATAAACCGGAACAGGTCCTATCATGTATTGTGTTTCACTGGTGTAATTTGCTTCCACCATCATAGTTAATGAGCCCTTAGTAACTGTAGGCACTCCGTTAACCATTACCCCTTCGATATAGCCATATACCTCCAAGCCCGGCTCCCATTCCTTTGTAACACTAAACTTACCTCTTTTAGCTCCAAATGCCGACATTACGTTTTTTAATCTCTTAACAGAATCAATGCTTCCTCTTGCGTCTTCTAAAGTCTTTTTAAATTCTCTCCAGTTTTCGCCAACACTCTTTTCACTTTCTACACCCACGGCAATCTTAAATTCTTCTTTACCAAATTCAAGCGTAGCAGGTATAAAATCCAAACTGAATTCTAATTCAGTACCGCCTATAACCGGCAAATCTTCAGGAATTTTAATGCCCGTAGTATTTCCTATGCTTAGCGGTTTTGTTTCCACCTCAGCGTCCATGTCAACTGTAACACTACAGGTTGCTGTCTTTCCTTGATAAGCTGCAGTTATCAGAGTTGTTCCTTTAGTCATTAAACCGCTTTTGATATACCCTTCATTATCTACATAAGCAATTTTACTGTTTCCTGATGTAAATGATACACTAGATGTCACATCATAAGCACCATTATCGTAAACAGCCATAACTCTCGCTTTTGAACCACGCTTATTGAATTCAGTTATAGTTTCACTACCTGGGATTATAGTTAAGCTACGCAATTTGGGAGCATAAGGAGATATCACATTTACATTGCATACAGCTCTATAACCTTCATAGCTTGCAGTTATCGTTGCACTCCCAGCTTTTTTTCCACTAATAATGCGGCCGTTTGAAACCGTTGCAACACTGTCATTGCTGCTTGAAATCACAGTTTTATTTGTCAGGTCCACATTACCACATGATGAGCATGTCGCACTTACCCTAATAGTACTGCCCTCTGTATCGAATCCATTTATTGTTTCGATTGAAGGTGTCATTTTGAAAGTTGAACTTATTATTTTATGATGTGCTGGAATATTTTGTGTTGAAATCACACCATTACACCTTAAACATCTTCCTTCTTTTTTTCCATCCTGTGTACATGTAGGCTCTTTAACAACAGTGTATGACCCGTTAAATACATGTTGTCCTCCGTTTGCCGGGATATCAACCGTTGATACAACCGCTTTACATACAGTACATCTTCCCTCTTTGATTCCTTTCTCAGTACATGTAGGTTCTTTGGTAACAACGTATGAACCATTGAATGTATGTCCTGTTTCTCCAAGAGGCGGAATACTTACTGTTGAAAGCACCTCACTACATTTAGTACATCTTCCGACTTTAGTACCCTCGTCAGTACATGTTGGCTCTTTTTCTACAGAATATGAGCCGTTGAAACTGTGTCCTGTAGGAGGTATGGATTGTGAAGTTTTTTCAGAACATCTTGAGCATGTCCCTATTTTTCCTCCGGGATTTGTACAGGTCTCTTTCTGCACTACTGTCCATGAGCCATAATCATGTTCCAATTTTGGGATTGAAACTGTCGAAACAACTGCATTACACCTTGTACATCTGCCTTCCTTTGTGCCTAATGCAGTACATGTAGGTTCTTTTGTAGTTGTATATGATCCGTTGAATACATGTCCTGTATCTCCAAGTGCTGGTATACTGACTGTTGAAAGCACCTCATTACATTTGGTACATCTTCCGACTTTCGTACCCTCGTCAGTACATGTTGGCTCTTTTTCCACAGAGTATGAACCGTTGAAATTGTGCCCTGTTGCAGGTATGGATTGTGATGTTTTTTCTGAACATCTCGAACATGATCCTATCTTCCCTCCGGGATTTGTACAGGTTTCCTTCTGAACTACCGTCCATGAACTAAAATCATGATCCAATTTTGGGATTGAAACTGTCGAAACAACTGCATTACACCTTGTACATCTGCCTTCCTTTGTGCCTACTGCAGTACATGTAGGTTCTTTTGTAGTTGTATATGATCCGTTGAATACATGTCCTGTATCTCCAAGTGATGGTATACTGACTGTTGATACCACCACATTACACCTTGTACATCTTCCAACTTTTGTACCCTCATCGGTGCATGTCGGCTCTTTTTCCACAGAATATGAACCGTTGAAATTGTGCCCTGTAGCAGGTATGGATTGTGATGTTTTTTCAGAACATCTCGAACATGTTCCTATTTTCCCTCCAGCAGTGGTACAGGTTTCCTTTTGCACTACCGTCCACGAACTATAATCATGACCCAATTCTGGGATTGAAACTGTCGAAACTACCGCATTGCACCTTGTACATCTGCCTTCCTTCTTCCCAGGTTCAGTACATGTAGGTCCTTTTGTTGTTGTATATGATCCGCTAAATGAGTGTGAACCATTTCCAAGTGATGGGATACTGACTGTTGAAACTACTGCATTACATTTGGTACATCTTCCAACTTTTGTACCATCATCAGTGCATGTCGGCTCTTTTTCCACAGCATATGAACCGTTGAATGTGTGTCCTGTGGCTGGTATGGATTGTGATGTTTTTCCAGAACATCTGGAACATGTTCCTATTTTCCCTCCGGCAGTGGTACAGGTTTCCTTTTGCACTACCGTCCATGAACTATAATCATGACCCAATTCTGGGATTGAAACAGTAGAAACTACCGCACTGCACTTTGTACATCTGCCTTCCTTTGTGCCGGCCGTTGTACATGTAGGTTCTTTTGTCGTTGTATATGATCCGTTGAATGTGTGTCCAGTAGCTGCTATTGTTTCTGTCTCAGTATTCGCACACCTTGAGCATGTTCTCTTATTGCTTCCTGCAGTAGTACAAGTAGCAGCATTGGTTGTCCATGCTCCATATGAATGACCTAATGCAGCAATGGAAGCCGTTGAAACAACCGCACTGCATTTTGTACATCTGCCTTCCTTTGTGCCGGCCGTTGTACATGTAGGTTCTTTTGTCGTTGTATATGTTCCGTTGAATGTGTGTCCGGTAGCTGCTATTGCTTCTGTATCACTTATAGAACATCTTGAGCATGTTCTCTTCCTGCTTCCTGCAGTAGTACAAGTAGCAGCATTGGTTGTCCATGCTCCATATGAATGACCTAATGCATCAATGGAAACCGTTGAAACAACCGCACTGCACTTTGTACATCTGCCTTCCTTAGTGCCGGTCGTTGTACATGTAGGTTGCTTTGTCGTTGTATATGTTCCATTAAATGTGTGTCCCGTAGCTGCTATTGTTTCTGTATCACTTATAGAACATCTTGAGCATGTTCTCTTCCTGCTTCCTGCAGTAGTACAAGTAGCAGACTTGGTTGTTGTCCATGATCCATACGAATGCCCTAATGCAGCAATGGAAACTGTAGAAACAACTTCACCGCACTTTGTACATCTGCCCTCTTTTGTTCCAGCCGTTGTACATGTAGGTTGCTTTGTCGTTGTATATGATCCATTAAATGTATGTGCACATGCTGCAGCATAAAATATACTGCCAACATCACCATTTAGCTCAATGTCTTCATGATTATGTCCATCACAGTCCCCATTGCTATGTAATGAACAGTCTAAAGTTTCCTCTAAATTGTTTTGTTGAGCAAACACAGTGTTAGAAAAAATTGTTCCAGAATAGTTGACAAGCATCATTAAACATACTAATACAGTTGCAATAATACTCTTATTTTTATTCATTTTGACGTATTCCCCCTATAAATTTGAACTTTTCTAATTACAACACTTTTAAATTAAAATGATTTGAATATCAAAAAATAATGTTTTTCCTCAAGCTACATAATTTCTTTTATTAATAACCTCAGATATTTAACAGATATGTGTTTAATAGTAGATAACTCAATATGTTTCTACAACCCCTAATATAGACATACTAGGCTTTTATACAAAAAAGAATTTACTTGCTGTTATCCTTAGCACCTCCCTACGTGACCAGTTACCAAACCTGATCTCAATACTTTTTTCCTTAAACTCACTTGTCATATTTCTTTCTAAGTGCTTAACTTAATCAAATCCAGATATGATCAAAACATTTCCTGGTTTTGATATTAATAATAGTACTTGAAATTCAATATTGGTCCCGTTCAAATCAAAGGAGATCTCTCACGTTTCATTTTAACGTTCATTCCTCTTTCCAAATGAGTTGTATTTAAGTGTAAGTAATCTTACATTTGGCAAAACAAATAACGAATCGTTCAACGGAATTTACAACAGATAAATGTAAGTTTCATAATTTTAATGTATGTTTTTCAATAATTATTTTAAGTTTTAAAACATAGCAGAACATTTTCCTTAGTCCATATGTTGTGAAAAATGGTAATGCCACTTAAATTATATCAGATTGAAATAAAAAAAGGGATAAAAAAGAAATTTTTATGTAAACGGTATTTTTTATGATATTATTTTATAGAAGTTATTGAAATGAAAACCCTCAAAATTAAGTACGCAGAAATAATTACCACCAGACTACGCCAATACAGCAAGTACACTAAGGCTAAATCACTAAACATAGCATTCGAGGTGAAATTCAATATGAAAATACTTAGATTATGCAATAATGAAGATTTACAAAAAAACTTATTTGATTTTTTAGAATTTTAATCCATAAGATGAATAACAGCTTGTAGATACTCACAAGAAGGATGAAGTTGAGGATTTATTTCCAAGAAAGTTTAACGTGTATAATTATTGCAAAAAAACCATGGTGCAACTACTATACCGGTTTTTTAATGGAGATGCTGCAAATTATTCGTATTACAATTAATTTTTGTATCTTATAAATACCAAGCTCAATAAAGCAAACAGAGCCTTATGCTTTTGGCATAAGGCTCTGATATAAATCTGGCGACTACCTATTTTACCAAGACGCGACCGTCTAAGTATCGTCGGCACTAAGAAGCTTAACTGCCGTGTTCGGGATGGGAACGGGTGTGACCTT
>NZ_DATCTU010000009.1 GCF_036567765.1 Pseudobacteroides sp. | reverse complement strand
AAATATAGAAGAGAATGGTACAAGTGATATTATTGAAGGTTCAAGTTGAAAGGGGATTTTTATTATGAAAAAAGGCGTTACGCTAGCTGTAATCAGTCTTGGAAGCACCTTCGCCAGCTTCATGGTACAGTCGCAAACAACCCCTGAAAAAGCTCTCATTTTACTCCTTCTATTCACAATTATGCTGCTTTTTATTGCCCTGGGCAATTTATTCAGAATATTTGCCGGGCATGTAAAAAAGTAGATTGTATCACTCTATTTTAAATCACGAGGGGCTAAGTGCCACATTAAGCCCCTCTATCTTAAAGGTTATAGCCCTTTTACATTTCCTATTATATTTCTAACATTGGATTTTTATTACAATATTTTATATTAAAAATCCAAAGCTCATATATTATAATCTTTTATAGTATCTGTCGAGGGCTGACTGGTAAATACTTAGAACTCTGTCAACTCCAAGTTCCCTTACCTTTAACACATACTCATCAAATTTGGATAGGGGCTCCTTTCCCATAATAAACTTATAGGTCATATCGTTTACATAAGTGTTTATATCATTCATCATTCTTGATAAATCGACGCTTTCTTCTACTGTAGGCGTTACAGGAAGCATACGATACTTTTTTTGGTCGGTCTTGCCCCATATATTAAGAGCATCTTTTTGCTGGGGCAATGAATAATACTGCTTAAGGTACCTTTCATCCTGTATGAAGGCCCCATTGGTATGTCCCCTCATATATTTGGACATTACAGTTGCCGGAGCCAGATTTTCTTTGCTTTTCATTATAAGGTCGGTGTAAACAGGGTTACCGTTGATTTTTTTATAAGACACATTCTCTAAACCGAAATTCATCAGCATATGTCCCTCTTCACCGTACATAAAGTCCAGATACCGGGCAGCTGTTTCAGCATTTTTACTGTTGGCATTGATGGCGGCACTTCCAGGATTTGAATACTCAAGGGATCTTGCTCCAAACTTTGGCATTTTGCCCTTTTCATCTGATGGGTAGCCTACCGGAATCAAATCGTAGTTTGGGTTCTGCCTTTTTAATGCCGTTATCCATTTCCCAAGTCCGCTACCGCCCGAACAAATTGTTGCACCCGATTTACCGCTTAAAATGTTATACTCCTGTGCATTGTTGTCATTAATTGCAAAATTATTGTCAATAAGCCCTTCTCTAAACCACTTGGCCATACAATAAAAAAAGTACTTTCTACTTTCTTCAATTGGTCCATATTTGACCTTTTTATCTTCTATGTAAAAATGCTGGTAAGAATTTGTAGCACCCGAAAAAATCTTGATAAGTTCGGTAAATGTAGTGTTTCTGTCATCATCGAGCTTGACTGTTGCCGTAAGGGGAGCTTGTGCATACTTTTTATCCTTAAAGGCCTTCAACATGTTATACCAATCACTTAAAGTTTCAGGCAGGTTTAGATTTAATTCATCAAGCCAGTCCTTTCTTATAACTGGCCCAAAGGTTACAAGCAGGTCCTCATCAGGCCTTAAAAACGGAAATACATAATAGTGACCGTCGTCGGTTTTAACCATCTTGTTTATATCAGGATGTGTATTTAGATAATGATACAGGTTTGGTGCATAGTCCTTTATCAATGTGTCAAGCTTTAATATGGTTCCGTTTTCTATAGCATTATTGGGGCCTCCCGGATACATAAGCCAATTGTACTCTATTATATCAGGCAGCTCCCCTGAGGCAGCCATTATAGTAAAGGCTTCCTTTTCCTGTCCCTTTGGCGGGTGAATGTATTTTACCCTGACCCCTGTCCTTTTTTCCAGTTCCTTTGCTATAGGAAGGTTACCAAAGTTATCCGCAACCTGCGATACATTATTATGTAAAATCATCCAATATTTAAGTGTAATATCAGTCTTTATGGGATAACCACTGCTTTCCTCAATACTGGTATTATTTTGGGGTTTGTGAGTACTGCCGGAAGAGCATCCCAAAATAATTGCAAGAAAGCTGCAGTAAAATATAATAAGAAGTATCTTATATTCTTTAACAAACAATTCATACCCTCCAATAAACCACTAAAAAGCTAAACAGCTTTTTAGTTTCCAATTTACATTTCATAAGCTATGGATTCCTTATATTTCCCGGGTGTTACACCTTCAAACTTTTTAAATATTCTTGTAAATGTACGGCTGCTTGAATAACCTACCTCTTTTGATATCTCTTCAAGATTGCTGTAATTTCCTTTAAAGAGCTTCTTCGCCTCACTGATTCTTATTTTGTTTATAAAATCCAAAAGTGTTACACCTGTTTGCCCCAGGAAAACCTTTGATAGATTAATGGGATGGATGCCAAAATTGTCGGCTATGGAAGATATGCTGAGACTATAGTCTTTATAGTTTTTATATACATAATCCATTACAGCATCCTTTAGATTTATGTCATTGTTAACTGTTTTAATCTTGCTCTTCTTTTTATTTCTTTCATTTATGTACACGCTAAAGGCACTTAAAATACCATTCATTTCACTCTTCATTTCATTGATGCTGTCACAGTTTAAAAGCCTTTCAATGGGATTTAATTCATCTAAAAACTTGTCCTCCGGATCACTGCATATGTCATTTACAACCTTTATCATTGTACTTACCAGGTCAAACATCAAGCATCTGGATATTTTTATAGATAATACTGCCTTTTCAAAGTTACTGTAAAATATATCATTCAATATACTCTGAGACTTTTCAAAATCCCCTATTCTGATACTGTTAATAAATTGTTGTTCAATTTCCAATGGGTAATAGTAGCTGCCTTTCTCTATGCCTTTTATATCTTCAAAACGGCTGATCTCATCAATTCCGAGAAATCTGCTATACTCAAGGGCTTCCATAGCATCACCATAAGCTAACGGAATACCAGCAGTGGTTTCATGAATACTACTTAATGCAACCTTTAAATGAATTCCATAATTATCCTTTAATAGATTTTTAGCTTCCATTGACGCATCCATTAATTCTTCCTTCATGATATCGATTTCCTTGTTACCAAAATTGACCAGACAAACCATCATATCATCAATTTCAGTCATATACCCATTATTATGCTGGCTTATAATTCCTTCAACAATGTCGGTCATTATAATCTGCAGGAGCTTATGATTTTCAGCATCTTTAATTTCTTTTAGTTTGTTTTCCAATGAAACAAGCTTCTCATCGTAGTTTTCTATGTAGAATACCATTACACCAAAATATTGAGAACAAAAATATAAATCATACATGGAAAACAGGTCCTCTATGGGGACTTTTCCCATATTTCCTTTCAGCAGTCTTGATAGAAAGTTTGATCTTAACACCTTATTTTGCTGTTTTACAAGGTTGCTGGCATCCTCCTTTTCCTTACAAACCTGGTTTATTGCATCCTGTATAAACGAAAACTCATTATTGCTGCTGTCAAACTTCAGACCGTTCCGGTTTTCCAAGAGCTCAATAACCCGCATTACAGGATTGTAGTTCTTCTTTAATGAATAGTAGGTGATAAAAATGCATATCAAAAGGCATATTGTTATACCTAAAAACGTCAATTTTCTTATATTATCGTACTTTTCCCAAAATATTGATTCAGGGATTATGGATATAAACTTCCAATCTGCTGCATCAGATGATATATAAGAAACCACAGACTTGCTGCCGTTAACTGTCTGATGAAGCATGCCGCTGCTATCGGCAAGTGTTTGATAATTTATGTCCTGTTTAAAGGTACCGTCTCCTGTAGATATAACAATATTATTGCTTTTGTCTATTATAAGCATGGTACCTTTATTAAGGGTCATTATGTCCTTTGCATCCTGGATAAATCTGGTTCCATCAATACTCATGACAATGTTGGCAGATGTGCTCCCCTGATTTATATACGGAATGGTCTTAATATAAATAATAGTATTCCTTGACTTGTTTTGCGAGTATGAATTATTAAGAATTATAAAATCTCCCTTATAATTGCCTGAAAGCGTATCCTTCCATTTTTCGTAGGAAATATCATTTCTCTTAAAGTATATGTCAAAATAAGAATCACTGAAGTTTCCCGAGTTCGGGGAAATAACAAAGTCGATGTTTTTAAAATACACATAAAAATCATCTATGGAGCTGTTTGGAATTTTATAGGAACTCAAATCCTGTACAGCCCTATATATATCATACGTAGACTTTTGGGTTTCTTTCGGGTACTTTAGGATTAAAAGACTGTTAACTCGTGTATTTAATGAGATCTCTATGCTTAGTCTTCTGGCGTCATTAAGCAATATATCCATCTGCTGCTGAATTCGCTTTAGAAAAAGCATATTTGAGCTGTCTATTTCATTTTGAACAACATCAGACGTCTTGAGATAGGTAAATATGGAAATCAGAACCGGCACAATGAGAATTATGCTATAATATAAAAGCCATGTAAAAACTATACTTTTTTTAATTTTCAAGATTCTTCTGAAACTCACAATTCAACACCCCGTAAAAAATAAGAAAATCCCTTCACATTAAGAAAGCCTTTAAAAAAGGTAAGCTTTAATTGCTCTAATTCATTTATATCTAGGAGAAAAATTTGTATAATTCATTTTAACACAACAGAAATGCCTTTTAAAGTGATTTCTAAGGTAATCAAATTCATATGTTTTTGCATATTAATCCCACTTGTACCATATATAACTATATATGATATTATCAAAATTGCCTACGATTTTGAAGCCTTGATGTTTTTGTGAAAAATCGTGAAGAATATACCGCAATCCCCTAGACATTAACAAAATCATGAAATGATTTTGTCAACCGTAATGGCGTCGTGAGAAATTATGGAGCTGAATGCACCATAATTTACTAGACATTAAAAAAACATTTAAATTATATATTGGTATTATTTAAGAAATAGATTATAATATTATTAACACTTAATTTCCATTCATGAGTTTTGACGTACTATCGGCAGACAGCTCCATTCTGGAATGTTTTCCGAGTATAAATAATATCAAATTATTTTGCCTCCGGCATTTGTTTAAAGGGGAATTGTATATGGATACTAAAAAAGTTCTTCTCAAAGGTAGTTTTGGAAATCTTCTTAATCGTATTAACTTAAAGGATGGTGATGATAAAATCAATAAGGGTAAAGGTGCACTTTCCGATTTATCAAACAACATTAAGTCAGGTATTGTAAAGAATATTGAAAACACGCCAAAACAGATTTCAGAATTGATTAAATCCTTTAAACACGAGAAGATTAAAAACCTTGAAAAAGTACTTAAAGTAGAAAAAAGTCAACTCATAGTTTCCAACAGAAAAAACAGAATTTACAGAACTGAAGCAGGCTACATGTATATAGTAGATAAGGATGTTTGGGGGGAGCCAGTCAGCGTTACTATTAAAGACGATAAAAAGGTTATTATAAGAACTATAAAGTACTTGAACAATCAGCCCTTTTTGTTTCCCGTATTTAATGAAAAGAACGTGTCTGGTATCATAATAAATATGAACCAGCATGAAATCTGGTATCAGGATGATAATGTCATAACAGTGGTTAGTTTCAAAGGGGAAGCATCCGATATAACCAAGATTAAAATTGCAAACATTAAAGCAATGAGCCACAGCAAGCTTCATGAGTACATAAACAATTATAAGGTCGTCAGTAAAAATAAAAAGCTTCAAGAAATTGTAAAGGAAAAGGACCTAAGAATTGATGATGTCCTGATAGTTGCAAGCAAATTTATTCTCGGAAAGGATACTAAGAACTTCATCAAAGCATATCTGTTTAACAATGAATATACCATTTATGATGAAATACCTCTTAGAATTCTTCCTGCAATTGAACCAGCCGCTTATGATATATTGTTTTCAGAGGAAGTTTTGGCATATATCAGGGCAAATAAGTATAACATCGAAGATTTTAAACAAAATGGTGACTTTATCGAGTATTGGCAGAACATAGGTGACAGAAAAATGTGCGTTCTACGATATAAAGTTTAATACATAAAAAATAAGCAGCTGCTTTTGTATAATAAAGCAGCTGCCTGTTTTTTATGCCTGGGATGTTTGAGGAGGAGTATATACCCTTTGGGCTAATTCGGCGTCCATCATCAATATGCCCCTGCCGTCCGATCCGATTAACTTTATCTTTTCAAGATTACCTTCAGCAGAAGCCTCTTCTTCCGCCTGTTCAGTTACAAACCACTGTAAAAATGCGTTTGTTTTATGATCTCTCTCTTCAATAGCCAGATCAACTATACTATAAATAGAACTTGTCACATACTGTTCATGCTCTAAGGCCATTCTCATAACCTCTTCAATTGATTGGAAATCCGATTTCGGTTCCTCAATCATACCCAGCCTTACCTTCCCTCCTACATGGTTTACATAGGTAAAGAACATCATAGCATGATCCCTTTCCTCCTGAGCCTGTACGCGGAAGAAATTGGAAAACCCGTTTAGGTTTCTTGAAGCAAAGTACGCTTCCATTGAAAGATAGAGGTACGCAGAGAAAAATTCCTTTTGTATTTGCTCATTAAGCTTTTGCTGCATTTTTTCACTAATCATTTAATTTCCCTCCTGAATTACTTTAGCATTTATTTAATGTTAAATAAGAAATTGCCAATTACTTTATATTATAATCGAACACTCTTAGTATAGATATATATTTTTACCCAAAATTCCATTTTTTAAATCACTCATTGTTTAAATCACTCGAGATCAGAAACAATAACTACATTTGCTAATGTAAATTCTTTTTCGCAACATATATAGTCAAAAATCATATATTACAATGATTGATGATAAGTTGTCAGTACTTATTATTAAAAAATCTTGCAGGGAGTGGTTCAAAATGTGTGGAATTGCTGGATGGATAAATCTCAAGGAAGATATAAGTCAATTTGAAGATACTTTGGATCAGATGACATCCAAGTTATTAAAAAGAGGTCCGGATGATAGTGGAAAATGGATTTCCAATCATGCCCTTATTGGTCACACAAGGCTCGTAGTAGTTGACCCGGCCGGAGGATGTCAGCCCATGGTCAAAAACTACAGCGGACGGGAATATGTAATTACATATAACGGTGAACTTTATAACACATCTGATTTGAGAGAAGAGCTTGCTTCGCTAGGTCACAAGTTTATCAGTAATTCAGATACCGAGGTTCTGCTTGTTTCATATATTGAGTGGGGGCCTCAGTGCGTCGAGCACTTAAACGGAATTTATGCATTCGGGGTATGGGACGAAGCATCCCAAAGTATTTTTCTGGCAAGGGACAGGTTTGGAGTTAAACCCTTGTTTTATGCCCAGGTTGGAAACGCTTTGATATTCGGTTCGGAAATAAAAGTGCTTCTTGAAAGTAAGCTAATTGAGCCCAAAATCGCAAGGGATGGCTTACTGGAAATTTTCTCTTTAGGACCTGCCAGAACCCCAGGCAGCGGTGTATTTAAAGATATACAAGAATTAAAGCCTGCCCACTGTATTTTGCATAACAATAGCGGAACATTTATTCAAAAGTACTGGTCTCTTTCAAGTGATGAGCATAAAGACAATCTGGAGTATACAATAGATACAGTAAGAGAACTTGTCATTGATTCTATTACCCGTCAGCTTGTTGCAGACGTACCCGTTTGTGTATTCCTGTCTGGAGGGCTGGATTCAAGTGCCATTGCAGCCATCGCTGCAAAATCATTTGCAGCCTCAGGGAAAAGCAAGCTTCACACATACTCAATAGATTATGAAGGAAACGATCTGTATTTTAAAGCCAATGCTTTCCAACCCGATTCTGATGCCTATTGGGTTAAACGCATGTCGGATGAATACGGCACATGCCATCACTACATAACTATAGACAACAATGATCTGGCACATGCACTTGAAGACGCTGTGCTGGCTAGGGATCTACCGGGCATGGCAGATATCGACTCATCACTTTTGCTGTTTTGCAGGAAAGTCAAACAGGATGCAACAGTCGCACTATCAGGTGAGTGTGCTATATCACCGATGCGTTTTCATAGGTTAATTCTGAAATGTCAACAAGCAATTTAAACTCTATAGTTTTATCATGGTAAATCAATATTCTGTCCAAAATCATCTCAAGAACCTTTCTATCAGGTCGTTCTGATTCAATGATGCTATCAAATTTATCAATAGCTGTTTGTATCTTCTTTTCGATATCCTTATTTCCGACTCTTTTGAGTTCTTCAATTTTTATTGTTAATTCATTTATCCTAGCTTTTTTATCATTCTCTAGCTGAGAGTAACTATCTTCTATAATTTCACGATATTCAGCATTCGTCTCTTTGATTATATCTTTGATTTTCTGATTTAGAAGTATCTTCAGTTCTTCGTTTGTGACCTTGAGTTCCTTTTGAAGTCTATTTAATGACTCTGTTACATTCTTTCTACTTTGTTCAAAATTGAAGGTTTTTAAATACTCTTCATATTGATTTTTTATCTCTTTCAAAAACTCTTTAAAGAAAAATAAGAGTTTGTCCTCCCATACATTATGACTAACACACCTTTGAAGACCATATTTCGCATATTGTGTACATTCATAACCCCTTATGATTTTAGGTTTTCTTCCTAAATTCTTTCCAGTTGCAGCAAAACCACAATCGCCACAAAAAACAAAGGATGAAAATATATAATCATATTTTGCATTTCCCTTATATGTAGCTTTTACACTTGAAAAGCTCTTTCCGCTGTAATCACTGAGGCTTCTTCTCTTATTGTTTATCTGTTGTGCTAATTCAAAATCCTCTTTGCTTATAATTGCTTCATGGTGGTTTTCAAAACAATACTGTTCTTCTTTCTTTACTTTTTCTTGTTTCCCGCCAATTTTTTTATTTTGCTTTTTATGTGTCCATAAGGTGCCAATATATAAATCATTTTGAACTATTCTTTGAATATTATGAGTCTGCCACAAATCGCTAACCAAATTTTTGAATACTCGCCCACTTTCAGCGTGTTTTTGTTTAATATATGCTGATGGTGTTGGGTAACCTTTTTCATTTAGGATATCGCTAATCTTTTTATACCCCAAGCCATCTATATAAAGTTTAAATATTAACTGAATAATGTGTCTAATATTCTCATCTATATATAGTTTAGATTTGTTATTCGGGTCTTTTATATATCCGTATAAATTTCCCATTACGAGTTCACCTTTTCTTTGCTTTATGTGCATATTTGCTTTAATTTTTTTAGAAATATCTTTTACATATCTTTCATTATACCATGTTTTTATTCCAAGTATATCATCATCATCTGCTTCTGTGTCATAACCACTACCTTCTTCAGGCAAAATCAATCTCTTTCCATTTGTTTGTACATATTCAATAAATAGTAATGTTTTCGCATTATGCCTTCCTATTCTCGAAATATCTTTTGCAATAATAATGTCAACTTTACCATTCTCAATATCTTCTTTCATCCTTGAAAAAGCCGGTCTATCAAATGTATATCCGCTATAATTATCATCGACATACATTCTACATATTTCCCAGTTAAATTTTTTCGCATATTCTGTAATAATTTCTTTCTGTGCTACTATAGAAGAGTAGTTTTCCTTATCTTCATCGCGGGATAAACGTACATAACCAACCACGTTCATTTCAAATACCTCATCTTCACATTTTAAATATGGGCTATATCACCGATATTATATAATAGTTAATTGAAAAAGTAAACGTAATCAATAATGACTTCTGATTTCTGATTTTTCTATAATCATTTTCTTCAGAATACCTTTTATATCTGCTTTCCCAGATATAAATATAGAAATACATTTATACTTTTTCTTATATTCATCAATCCTACTGATAATCTCATTATTATTACTTTCTTCTTCAGTAACATAGATTATAAGATTTGGCTCAGCATTAAAAGTTGTTTCCTTTATTCTCATTTTTCCCCCTATTTTATAAAAAACAAAAAGGCACTACTAAAAGTATATTAGCAATATCTTGTCTTTCTTTACTCATTCCAGTTATCAATCTTAACGTTTCTATTTAAAATCCCTCTTAGCCCCTACATCTTTGAAATAATCCTCTTCCTTCACTTTTCTAATAAAAACCCTAACATCATCAATAGAGTCTGTTACTTCAAAATCCGGTAAGGCTTTTAATACTCTCTGTCGGCACCTGCCTTTTTTACTTATCCTGAAATCAAGGACAGCTATAAGCCCGGTATCTGTTTCACATCGAATCAATCTTCCCATACCCTGCTTCAATTTGATTATCATTTCTGGAAACACTATGATTTTACTAATGCATTTAACATCTATCTAAACAAACATACCTTTGATTCGAATATTTAAAGACAAAGATTACATGCGGGAATTGGAGAGGCAAACTATAAAACTTTTATAGTTTGCCTTTCCAATTCTGACTCTGTAAGTCACTACGAAGCAGATAACGTGGTCACTACAGAGTCTTTTTATGTAAGGCTTCGCAGGCTTTCTTAAAAATGGGGGACGGATTTGCTCTTGATTCACTACGTCAGTGATTCCAAAGATCTCTAACACCTGCTCAACTTCACCACTTACATTCCTAACCCTTGTATGATTGTCAACATTTATAAAATTATCAAAAACATCCTTAGCCTTAAAGTACCAACTTTGTGGACCCCTGATATTCTCTGCTGGTTTCCAGCAATAATCTTAATACTGTAATTTCCGGGAGTAAAAAAGTAAAAAGCCGGGAGTTCTTCCAGCAAATTTGGAATTTATCTCGGCACAATAACTTTTGCTTATTCAGTAAAACCAATTTTCTTCCACAAAACCAGCCTCCTGTATTTTGTAAAATATTGCACACATAAATTATATCTTTTCAATTTTCAATTTATGGGGAGCAAGAGAATTATCCAAGAAATAAATTATTATCTCTTAGTCAAAACTGCAATTTGGTACATAAAAAGGAAAAAGCCTTGACAGGGAACACGATGTTTACCCCTATCAAGGCTTTATTTGTTAATTCGTGAAGCGTCCCAACATTTATGGAGTACCAATCAAGCCAGGAGTTATCTGTTCTACCCTTGCCCAATCAAATAAAAATTTAATTTTCATTTGACTATCGCATCCAATTTCTAACTCTGCTTCTTTCTCACGTTCTTTTATTTCAAATTCATTAATCTGGTTTTTTGTAGATACACCTGTAATTGTCAAGTCACGAATAGCAAAAAATGATAACTCAACATATATTACATCCCATTTATCCCAACGCTTTGGCTTAGATTGTACAACTTCATTTGTCATTAAGCGAATAACCAATGTAGGCCCATCTCTTTTAATTTGAACATCCAATAATTCAGAACCAATAAAACTAGGTATATTTCCAAATATACTAATAAATGCTTGAGGGTTCATTAGCTTTAATTGATTAACCATTTAAATCATCCTCACTTTCAATTTATTTATCAAAATAATAGTGGTCTTGCGTTCCTTCAACTTTGCCTGTTCTCGTATTATCGGCAGGTCTGACATTAAAGTGAGAAGGCTGATTTCCAATTCCACCTTCACCGAAATCATGTCCAGCTGAATGGTCTTGGACAACTATTTTCTTACCATTTACCTCGTATGTAAGTTCCCTACTCATAATAGGTTGTTTATTTGCGTCTAATATTCTGTTACCGTTAGCATCCGTTAATGGAACCATCTTTTGACTAATAGGTTGTTGTGAAGAAGTAATACCCAAATCTTTCTTTACTTGGTTAAAAGCTTCTTTCCTTGATGCAAAAGTATTCTTAATGGTACTACCCTTACCAACTCCCGTAGAAGAACTATTATTAACTATCAGATTATAGTTTTTTCCTCTATTTGCGTCAATACTTGATTGATTTACAGGAGCAAAAGTCTTCTTATTTCCAGACCCCGGTGCACCATTAGCAGTTATAAACTTACCAGTAAAGAATGATTCGAATGTTGCTAATGCATTAAATCCGGCACTTTTAAAGTCGCCTGCTAATAAGTTGCCACCAGTTGTTATAGCTCCAGTTACTGTTGTAGCCTTGTTTATTATTTTATCTGCATTATTGATAACAAAACCACCAAAGGTAGTTGTTGCTATTCTTGCACCCATTTGTGAACTTGCAGTAGCTATTACAGGTGCAACCACTGGTGCTGCCATTACCCCAGCCACAATTGTTCCGGCAATAGCACCAGCACCTGTAACTGCAGCGGCCCCTGCATACACTCTTGACCAGAATTTTTCCGAATCAGTGCCATACTTGTCAATTAACTCAAATGCTTCTTTTCTTTTTTCCGAATTTGTGAGTGCTTCAAATCCTTCTTTTGTAATTTGTGCCTGTTCTGAAATATAGTCTCTAGCAGAACTTGAAAAGTCATCCATCTTATCTCTAACACTAGTTAATGCTTCTTCTGCTGCATGATTAGCGTTATTTATTGCACCAAAGAATCCTTCTTCGTTTACCCATACATCAACTAAACCTTGACCAGAAACATATTGTTTTTGGTAGTAATGACCTGTTGGGTCCCAATACATCAATGGATTATTTGCACAGTATGTGTAAAGATTGAGACTCAGTGGGTCTCCTGCACTTCCGCTATATGTATCCTTAATAAAGAAGCTTATTCTATATTTTTTATTAGGTGTTACATTTACACCTAATTATTTTTCAAAGATCAAGGGTAGTTTTGCTACCCCAATTATATCATTCTGTATTTGGTTGGAAAAGATTTGATTTTGA